>JBAREU010000042.1:0-36731 GCA_049796515.1 Solirubrobacterales bacterium | reverse complement strand
GTCCGCGGCTGTTCGAGGCGCTGCTCAGCAACGCCGAGTACTTGCGGGAGGGACTGCGGGGCCTTGGGCTGAAGGTGGTCGAGCCCGGCACGCTGCCCGACGGCAGCGTCGCGACCACGCCGGTGGTGCCGGTCATGGTCGGCGACGATTGGCAGGCGGTGCTGCTCTGGAAGGCGCTGTTCGACGCCGGCGTCTACACCAACGTCGCGATCCACCCGGCCGTGCCCCCCGGCGGCGCCCTGTTGCGGACGAGCCTGATGGCGACCCATGAGCGCGAGCACCTCGATCGAGCGCTGGAGACGATCTCCCGCACCATTGAGGACTTTCCTGAGCTACCGAGACGGTAGGGCCGTCGGGCCAAACCACGGAAGAGGGCGTTTATACCTACCCCGCCTGGGGTAGTTTCGGCCTTGTCCAATTCCGGACAAGGCGGGGCGCGACGCGAAATTGATGCTCTTAGCGAACGGCCTGTCGCCACTTCGCCGAGTGCGGGTTGACGCTTGCCGCCCCGAACGCGTAGCTTGCCCACTTCGCCGCGCATCCAGGTCAGGAGGAAGCGGCGGCGGTAGTCAACTCGACCGCTCCGGGTAATGCGGAGCGGGGCACGAAACCAGTCAACAAACCCTTAGAGGGAGGAGTCCCCAGTGGAAGCTGTATCGATCGCCCCTGCCCCGACGACCGCGAGCGCGGCCCGGACACCGCAGCACATGCAGGCTCTGGCACGCGCCAACCGGGTGCGGCTCGCCAGGGCGGAGCTGAAGCGATCGATCGGCCGGGGTGAGGTCGACGTGGCGGAGGTGATCAGGGACTGCCCCTGGGAGACGGAAAGCATGACCCTGGCCGAGCTCTTGACCAGTCAGCGCCGTTGGGGCCGCACCCGCGCCCGCAAGCTCCTCCAGGCCGTTGCCCTGAGCGAGAACAAGCGACTGGGGACGCTGACCCCGCGGCAGCGGGCATTGCTGACGAGCGCGCTTAGCCCGCGGTCGCGCAACACGGTCCTCGTCTGAGGAGGGCCGTCAGCCCCTCAGGCCGCCGGCCTTGAACGAGAGCCCGCCCGAGGCTTTCTGGAAAGCACGGCGCAGGGCGAGGAAGGCGGCGAGGAAGGCGGCGACCCCGGCCGCCAGGGCGATGGCAAGGATCTGGTCGGCCAGGTAGAAGAGGGCGCCGGTGACGAGGACAAAGACGGTGCCGGCGAGCAGGGTCGTGTGCGAGCGGTAACCGGCGAAGTGCTCGCGGGCCGAAACCTCGAGCCCACCGAGGCCGGCGAGGACCACACCGACGCCGATCGCGGTCGGGCTCTTGCTCACGACTCCGACGACGAGGGCGACGATGCCGGCGAGCACGGTGAGCTCGGCGAGCGGAAACGCCCCCCACGGCGCCGGCGGTCGCTCGCCCGCCCGTGGGGCCCTTTTAGAGCCCCTGCTGCCCTCGCTCAACGGCCGCAAGCCGCCCGGGTAACGGACATCCGGAGGAGACCCTGACCCGCCACCAACCCATCAGCATGCCGAGCAGGCCGAAGCGGGGACGGGAGTGCCAGTGACCGCAGCCAGGCTCGCCGACGTCGGCGCGCGAGATCTGTAGCCACTTGTGCTCGGCCGGCGCGGCCAGCATCCGCTCAAGCAGCTCGCGGTTGCGGGTCTCGAGCTCAGCCTGCTCCCGCAGTCGAATCCGCGCCTCGCCGACCTTCGTCGCAAGCGAGTCGCGAATCGCCTCCAGGTCGCCTAGGCCCAGGGTCCGCGGCTCGCCGCAAACCGCCCCAACGCTGGAGTCGATCTGGACGCGAGGAAAGACATCGGCGAAAAGCGAGCCGAGCTGAGCCTCGAGGCGTCCGATCTGACGCCGCAGCTCCGCCCTGGCGAGCCGCTCGTCGCCATCAAGCCGAAGCTCGGTGCGAGTCTCTCGATCCAGCAGATCTGGCATAGACCGAAACGAGTGTAGCTTCCGCGGCTGATCAGTTTGCCGAGAGTTGGTTAAGCAATCCCGAGATGCCAGACGCCGACCCCGGCGCTAGGGTCGGCGAGTGTCCAAGCCAGCCAGCAATCAGGCTCAGGGGCTCATCGATGTCGATGTGCCATACCGCGCTCAAGCTAGGCAAATCCTGCGAACGCTGCGCACCTATTTCCTCGATATGCCGCAAGGGGACTCTTTCCTTCCACGATCGAGATTTCAGGCGGGCTTTGACGCCCTCAGACGCGAGACGCAGAATGGGGCGGATCTCTCCTCGGAGGCGCTGCTTCGGGCGGTAGAGCGGCACCCGGCCGCTCTCGTCGCCGTGCGCACGATTCTCGGAGTGACGCCCGGGGAGATGGCGACGCTCGCAACCAGGGAGGCACAGGCCAGCGGCGTCGAGCTCGAAATCTCGCAGGAAGATGCGCGGGCCATAGATGCGGCTGCACGCCGTGGCGAGCCGGTACTTCAACCGGAAGCGACCACCTTAGTGGGCCGCAGGCGCCACACAGTGGTCATCGACGTCCTGACGTACGTCGCGCCGGTCTTGGTCCAGCAGCCCGAACCGGTGCCGGGAAGCCTGCACCGGCTGGACAAGATCGATACGTCAAAAGGCATGAAGAGCCTCCGGAAATACCTCGGCGGCGCATCCGTGCCATACCCCGATCTTCTCTATGAGCGCGCCCTGGGGCGCCCGTTCGCATCCCACCGCGATTCGGTCAGCAACGAGGTCGGGGACATCATTGACGACGCGGTGGAGGACAAGCTTGCCTCGGTGGGCATCCCCTTCTACCGGACCCGCCACAGGGAGCGCATCCCGGGCTTTGACCAGGCCCCCGACTTCCTGATCCCCAGTCGCAACGAGGCTCAAGTGATCATCGAGGACAAGCTCAGCGAGGATGACGGCACGGCCCGGGACAAGGTGGCACGTATTCTCAGGCTTCGGGAGGTCGAGAACCGTCGCGCACAGGCTGGCAAACCCGCCCGAACTGTTGTCGCCGTTATCGATGGCCGGGGTTTTCGGGAGCGGACACCCGACCTCAACTACATGCTTGGCGCATGCAATGGGAATGTTTTCACCGTCGAGATGCTCGACGACCTCATTTCCCCAAGCGGACCACTAGCGTCATTTCTCGGAACCGCTTAGCAGCCCACTCCCTTGGAGCTAGGCAACAGCAACGCTGGGCTCTGCAGTCTCTCTCGGAGCGATGAATACAGGGGTACTGTCGGACATCGCCTCATCAGCTAGTGCCACCCGACGACCGATCGGCGCATTAGCATCCCACGCATTGAGCAACCGATGCATGGCCGCCTCGGCTCTGAAACCGAAGCGGATGCACCGTCGATCCCCGTCCGTGACTGGAACACCTACCTCCTCAAGTGTCCGGGCAGCCCGCAACACCCGCTCCTCCACGCTGTTTCCCACTACTCCAGCCGGAGCGGGCGGCTTCCTGAGCACGAAGACACTGTCAACTCGACTTGAGTTCGAATTCGCAATGTGAACCGAGCCTCGCATCTCCGACGGGCAGACGAACGTCGTCTGGGGAATCAGACCAGCATCCAAGCAAGCAACAATGATCGCCGCATACGCCTCCGACTCATTGTGGTGGTAAGTAAAGGCGAAAGGCCCCCCGCGCTTCAATGCACGGGCTGCCTTGCAATAGACCGCCGAGAGCGACGCCGCGAAGTGCTCGAGGTCCCGTCCTTCATGCGTGTTGCCCGTCACCTCTTCAAGCGACCTGGACGTTCTCGCCTTGAAGTAGCGTGGTCTGACGATCTGTCGCAGCCACGTATAGCAAAAGTCCATCAGCTCGCTGTACTGCACGTTGGCGAAGTACGGTGGGTCGGTCAGCACCATATCGACGGATTCATCCGCGGGTGGCTTGGCTGAGATCGATGCCGTCTCAAGCGCTACGCGACGGCTTTTAGCCAAGCGCTCGTGTCTCCTGACGAAGGTTCCTGATATGCACTCGCCCTCAATCGGCACTCTCTGCCGTCTCCCCTTCAGTGAGAGAGTCTCAAAAGGCTGCGCGCAGTATCGCTTGGCCAGCGCATACTTTTTCAAGAAGTGCCTGTATCCCCCCGAGCCAACGCCGGGAAGTCCAATCAACGCCGCCTCGCATTGCACCCTGCTAACGGGAAACGCGTGGATCGAAAAGACATCCAGAATCTTGAGAGCGGCCGCGTCGTATCGGCACACCATGTTCTGATATCGGATGAAATCCGAATAGACCGTCGCAAGCGCATACCTGAGCTTCCTCGGCTGGCGGCGGATCTCTTCAGCCAAGACATGAAGCCCAAGCAACTGGCGGGGGTTGTGCAAATCAGTGAATCTGTGATAACCCCAGCGGTGTAACCGTCGCGTCTCATCTCCCACCGGAACCCTCGCCGATGGCCATCGGCTCGAATCGAGGCTCGAGCACATCGAGACGGCTCGCTCGTATCGAGCGTGATCATCGCCATCGGGAGCCTTGAAGAACCGCCCGCGCCGATCCTTTCTCTTACGACACTTGGCGCAGTGATACTCGATTGCGACAAGCGTATGGCGATAAGGAGCTAACTGTTCATCCTCGGGGACGGTGAAGGGCTCCGCACATTCAGGACAGGTCCCTTGCCGGCGGACGGTGGACTCCGCGTATGTGCTTTTGCAGTATGGACATCTCTTGGGTCGGCGATTCGGTGACGCCTGATGCAGGTTTCCACACCTTCCACAGACGAGCACATCGTGGGTATGGCGGTTCATCTTCCGCCCCGCGATCAGCGGGCTGTTCAGCAAGAGGGTCCTGTGCCCGTTCGTGCATTCATGCGTCTTTGCCCAGAGAAACGACTTGACCGGAACATCGTCATGGCACTCGGTGCATCGCGTCTCGTAGAACTCGCTGAGTTGCGCCTCGACTACCTGACATATCGACTCGCCGATAGCTTCAAATGCGTCGATGTCCAGTGGCTCGAGCTCTCGCTCGACGATCCAGCGACTCATCGGATTGGTGTCGTACCCAAGCACCGAGAGACCAAGTCGGTTGGCCTCGAACAGAGTGGTCCCTCCACCCATGAATGGATCCAGGACGACGCGACCCTCGAAGTCATGCGACTCGAGATATGCATCCGACACAGGGACATCCGCCAGCTCTGAGAGGACGAGAGAACGGAACAGGGCACCGGGCCTCCGCGCGAACCACTTGTGGACCCCAATGACCGGCCGGTATGCCTGCTGTACCTGCTTCTCTGCGGCGGCGAACTGAGCAACGAAGCCCGACTCGTAGTTCCGCTCGATTCCCATCTGGTGATCCTATGGAGTGGGCAAGACCGAATGGCGCTAAGCGGCTTCGAGCGTTGCCGCGACCATCCAGAGCGCCTCCTCGACGGCTATCTGGGGGATGCCGTCGACCTGGACCGCGGCGATCGCGATGCGGCTGGTGCCGCGCCGGACCTCACGGTCCTCGCCCGTGGCGCCGAAGAGGAGGCCGGCGGGATCGCGCCCGTCGGCGATCACCAGCGTCCCGTGCGAGAGCTCGCCGGGCCGCCCCTTCAGCGACTCCCCGGGGGCCGAGTCGCGGATGCAGAGCGCTCCGTCGAGCCGCTCGGCGTCGAAGGCGCGCAGGGCGATCCCGGTCTCGACCGTGGCGATCGTCAGCGCGTCCGCGGGCAGGCCGCGGGTCTTGAAGCCGCCGTCCTGGAGGCGGTCCAGGGCGAGCTGCTCCACCGGAGTGCGGGTGCGGTCGGGGTCGAGGCCGATCTGGCGGAAGAAGACGCGGTAGGCCCAGGGGATCGGCCGTTCGCGCATGTGGATCGCGTGCGCGCCGTAGAAGCGATCGGAGGTCTCCGCGAGGCGGCGCTCGACCGGCTCGGGGCTGCGACCCGGCCGACCGTCCACCTCGATCCAGGAGATCCCCAGTCCGGGGAACTCGGCGGCCACGTGGGGGGCGACCCAACCCGGTGTCGAGGACGGCTCCCAGCCCAGATCCGCGTCGGCAGCGCCTGCGTTCATCCTCGGCTCGCCTCCGCCGCGGCGCTGGCGCGCAGCAACCGCTCGATGCGCTCGCTCAGCTCGCCCTCGGTCAGGTTCCCGATCGTGGCGGCCTGCAGCGTCCCACCGGGATAGACGTAGGCGAAGGTCGGACAGCCACCAACCCGGTACAGGCTCGCGACGGCGCCGTCGCGGTCGTAGCCGACGGGCATCCCCCAGCGACGCCGCTGGACCAGCTCGCGAACGGTGTCGCGATCGTCGCGAATGTCCAGCGAGAGGAAGTTCACGCGTCCACGGTAGCGCGAGTGGACCCGGCTGACGACGTCCTGCTGGTCGACGCAGTCACCCCCTTTGCTGAACCAGAACGAGATCACCGAGGGGCGGTCGAAGAGGTCGCAGACGCGGATCGCACCAGGCGTGCGCACCTGGCAGGCGGGAGTGCGACGGGCCTCCTCGGGACAGGGAACCCCCCCGCTCGAGCAATCGTCCTGGGCGACGTTCGCGTCGCCTTCCAGCTCGCCGGCGGCGTCGGGAACGGCGAACTCGGGCAGTGGCCAGCGCGGCGGCTGCTCGTCGAGCCCAAGCGTGCCACCCCCGCCGCCACCCGGGACGCCCTCGAGGAGCGCAATCGCGACGATCACAGCGAAGAAGAGGCCGACAAGGATCGAGTAGCGGTCCCTCACCGCCCCTCCCCTTCGCTACGCCAGCTCTCAGCCCAGACCAGCGCAGCCGGCAGGGCGACCATCACCCCCAGTAACGCCACAGCAAGGTCGATGACGGTAACGAAGCCAAACTCCCGCAGCATCCGCACATCGCTCACTATCAGCACCGCAAAGCCAGCGATCGCAGTCACCCCCGAAGCCAGCACCGCCGCGCCCGTACGCGTGTAGGCGCTGCTCAGCGCCGCCTCCACCCCCCGACCCGCCCGCCGCTCCTGGCGAAACCGCGCCGCCAAGATCACGCTGAACTCCGTGGCAATCGCAATCGTCAAAGCCCCAAGCGCCGCCGACATCGGGTTGAGCGGAACCTGGCTGATCCAGAGAACAAGTGAGGACCAACCCGTAGCCAACACGATCGGTACCAACGGCACCAGCGCCCGCGACCAAGAGCGATAGACGGCCAGCAACACAAGCGCTACAGCGAGCAAGCCAGCCAGAGTCAGCAGGTAACGACTGCTGGAGAGATCACTGGCGGCGGATGCAGCGATCACGGGCAGCCCCGCCAGCTCCACCTCAACTCCGGGCGGCGGTCCCCCTTTCGAGCCGGGCTCACCGATCTCGTCCCGAATCCGCTCGATCAAATCCTGCTGGTCCTCCAGCGACTGCGCCCGAATGCCAAACCCGACAAGCGCGGTCCCCGCTGGCAGTCCCGTTTCCGGGTCGACGGTTGCGACTTGGCGTAGGTCGTAGGCAGGTATCTGGTCCAGCGCCGAACGGATGCCGCTGCGGGTCAAAGTCGTGTTTTCGATGGCCGCAAGGCCTCCTCCGGTGACGAAATCAGACAGCGCGGGCCCGGGGCAGACTTCAGCCTCCTGGCAGCTTGCATTTGGCCCGGTGAAGCCCCCAGCCTCCAACACGCGGCGCTTGAAATCCGCCATCCAACGAATCGTCGCGGGATCCGTGAGGTCAGACGCGCTGATGCGCACATCGAGCTCGCCGGAGACTCCGGTCGCATCCTGCAACTCGTTGAGTTCCTTCACCGCATCGACGTTCTGTGGCGCCAGCTGACGGATATCGGTCTCCGTTTCGATCTGCGTACCGACACCCCAGCCAATGACCGCTAAGGCAAGTCCTACGGCGAGGACCCTCTGCGGATACATCTGCACCGCTGCGAGGAGGCGTTGCAACTGAAGCGGGAGTGTCGGGTGCCCCGGAGACGCGCGGCGTCCCGTTTTTCGCCCCAATCCCCAGCTCGGACGGCCACCACCTCTCCAGGCGAAAAACCCAGCGCGCGGAGGGGCACCCGGCGCTCCCGCCTCGGCCCGAAGACTCAGAGCAGCGAACCCCACGACGAACGCCAGCCCAAACGCAATCGCGATGCCCACGACTAGCAGCAACCCGAAGCCGCGCACCATCGGCGTCGGCGAGAGCTGCAACGCCAGGAACCCGGCACCCGTGGCCAGACAGGCGATGGCGATCGTCGGGCCACCGCCGGAAGCCGCCAGACGGGCCGCATCCGCCCCTGGACTGGCGCCAATGGCGATCGCCTCGTCGTAACGGGCCTGAAGCTGGATCGCGTAATCGACGGCGAGACCTATGAGGATCGGCAGCACCGCGATCGAGGCCATGGTCAGCGAGCCGCCGAGGAGCCCGAACAGACCGAAGGTGAGTGCCGAGGCCCCTAAGGCAACCGCAAGTGGGAGCAGTCTCCAGCGCGAGCGGAAGACGAGCATCAGGGCCATTGCCATGACCACCAGGGCTACGCCAAGCAGCACGAGCAGGGCATCCTTCAGTGCGCGCGTCACCGCATCGACGACGACCGGGACGCCAGAGATGACATAGCGGCCCCCCTTGAGCTCGAAGCAGCGCTCCGGCTCGCCCTTGAACTTGCACCTCTGCCGAGCAACCGGGTCGCGGACGACGGCCTCGATCGCCTCGATCGCCCGGTGCCGTTCGGACTCGCTGAGATCGGGCCGCAGGCGCAGGATGATCTGCGCCGACTGGTTGTTAGGGAAGAGGTACGCAAGGCGGGCCTTGGGGGTCCCCCGCGCCTCGCTCAGGTTGAAGACGACCGCCGCTAAGAAGTCGGGGTTGGAGAGGCTTGGCGTGCTCGTGATGCCATACCGGGCCGCGATCTGGACGATCAGTTCGCGCAGCTGATCTGGCGGCACAGTGGCGGCAAGGCGACGAAGCTGGCGATCGATCTGGATGACGGCCTCGTTGAGGAAGGTGGCCGGACCGATCACCGAGCGGACCGGGTCGAGCTCGGCCAGTTCGGCGCAGGGCCCGGGAATCGGCTCAACCCCCTCGGGCACCTTGCCCGACAGACACCCCTCGAGTCGCAGAAACCGCCCGAGGTTGGCGGTCAGGATCAGACGCTGCAGATCCCCCTCAGCGAGGATGACCACCGGTTCTTCGCCGAACTCCTCCCGCACCTCCTGGGTGGCCCGGTAGCTGGCCGTATCCGAATCGACCAGCGTGTCGGTGGCCGCGTCCGTGGGCAGCTGCGTGGCCGCCACCGCTGCTCCGATGGAGAGGACCAGCGCGGCGGCGAGCACCGCCCGCGCGTGGCGGACCGCCCAGGCGGCGACTGCGCTCAATCCATCGAGAGCGGGCCGGTTACGTCAGCGTTGAGGAACTGGTGGACGAACTGGTTTTCGGAGTCGAACAGTTCCTCTTTCGGCCCCGACTCGACAATTTTGCCGTTCCAGAGGACGGCGATGAAGTCGGAAATCCGTCGCGCCGTGTTGAGGTCGTGGCTGATCACCAGGTAGCAGCCGCCGTTCTCGGCGTGGACCTCGCGGATCAGCTCGCAGAGCAGCGCCGTGCGTACCGGGTCGAGGCCGGAATCGGGCTCGTCGAACATGACGATCGCCGGTTCGAGCACCAGCGCCCGGGCGAAGCCGGCGCGCTTGCGCATCCCGCCCGAGAGCTCGTTCGGCATCTTGTAGATCGCCTCGGCGAGGCCGACCTCCTTGAGCCGGCGGTTGACGATCTCGCCGATCTCCTCCTCGCTTTTGTCGGTGTGCTGGCGCAGCGGGAAGGCGGTGTTGTCGTAGATGTTCATCGAGCCGAACAGCGCCCCATCCTGGAACAACAGGCCGAACTTTTTGCGCACCTCGAAGAGTTCGTCGTCGGTCATGCTGGGAATCGACTCGCCGTGCACCAGCACGTCGCCGGAGTCGGGGTAGAGCAGGCCGACGATGTGCTTGATCAAGACGCTCTTGCCGGTACCCGATGGGCCGAGCACCATCGAAACCTGGTCTTCGGGCAGGCCGAGGTTGAGCCCGTTGAGGATCCGCGCCCGGCCGAACTGCTTGACCAGGTTGATGATCTCGATCGCGTCGGTGCTGCCGTGGTCGCGCTTGCGGCCGGTGTGGAAGCGGTAGGGATCGGCATCGGCCGGATCGACTCCGGGGATGACGAAATCACGCCCCATCGTCGCCCCGTCCTCGCTGATGTAGGGGCCGCTGGCCTGCTGCTGATCGTCCATCTCCATAAGCGTACTCAGCCTCCTATCGGCGCCCTCGGGTTGGCACCCCAGAAGACCAGCGTGCCGAGCATCCCGATGATGTGAACTAGAACGATGTTGAGGACCATCGACTTCGCCGTCGCGGTCCCCACCCCGACCGGCCCGCCCGAGGCGGTGTAGCCGTAGTAGCAGCCGACCATCACGATTGCCGTTGCCATGAACATGCCCTTGATCAGGCTGAAGATCAGATCCGGCGGGTTCTGGAACATCCAGAAGATCAGCAGGTAGCCGCCTTTTGAGACGTCGCCGATCTGCTCGACCACAGCCAGGTAGCTGGCGAAGAACATGATCCCGATCCCGACCAGGTACATGAAGGGGAAGGCGATCCAGGCCGCGAGCAGGCGGGTCGCAGCGAGGAAGGTGACCGGCGGCACGCCCATCACCTCGAGCGCGTCGATCTCGTCGGAGATCCGCATCGCGCCAAGCTCAGCGACGATCCCCGTCCCCACCTTGGCCGCCAGCATGTAGCCGAAGGCGTAGGGCATGATCTCGCGCAGGTCACACCAGGCCGAGAAGACACCGGCGTAGGCCGGGGCGCCATTGGCGCGCAGCAGGTAGGCGCCCTCGATCCCGCACTGCAGGCCGAGGATGAAGACGAGGCCCCAGATGATCACGGCGGAGCCGAGGATCAGGATGCCGGCCTGGCGCAGGCTCTCGCCGAAGAAGCGCAGGACGCGACCCGAGTAAACGAGACCGGCGACGCGGGAGCCGAAGCGAGCGATCTCGCCGAAGGAGTCGAGCCAGCCGCGCGGGACGTCGAGCCAGGCGTTCATCGAATCGTCTGCAGGTCGGGGTTGGTGGCGAGCAGGGTCTGGGTGAAGACGTAGTTGAAGGCGAAGACCCCCATGAAGGAGATCACCACCGCCTGGTTGACCGCACGACCGACCCCGGCGGCGCCTCCGGACGCAGTCATCCCCTTGTAACAACAGACGATCGAGATGATCGCGCCGAACAGGGTGCACTTGATCACCGAGCCCCAGAGGTCGGTGATCGAGGCGTTGGTGAAGAGCGTCGCGAAGAAGCCGCCGAGCGGCTGGTTGTAGAGCGTCTCGGTGAGGATGCCGCCGCTGATGCCGAAGATCAGCGCGTAGATGTCGAGCAGGCCGGTGATCACGATCAGCGCCAGGAAGCGCGGCACGACGAGGTTCTTGATCGGGTCGACGCCAAGCACCTGCAGGGCGTCGAGCTCCTCGCGGATCTTGCGGGCGCCGAGGTCGGCGGTGATCGCGGTGCCGGCGACGCCGGCGACGACGACGGCGGTGACGAAGGGGGCGAACTCGCGGATCGAGGCGAGGACGAAGAAGCCGCCGAGCCGGTCGAGCGAGCCGAAGAGAGTGAGGAAGTTGGCCGCCTGCAGTCCGGGCGCGCCGAAGCCGAAGGCGACGGTCGAGACCAGCAGCGGGAACCAGCAGAGCTGCAGGGCGAAGAGGAACTGGCCGATCAACTCCTCGCCGTAGGGATAGGGGGGTTTGACCGCGGAGACGAGCGTGCGCGCGGTCAGGATCATCATGTCCCCGACCTGCTCGAAGAACGACTTGGCGGGGGCGATCCTCCTCCCTATCGATGCGGCTGCTTCCATCTCTCCTCCGGCAAAGCGGGATCGCATCGGGCGGTCCCTGCTCCGTCCACTGAGTCTATGGGATGCACCAGCGGTGTCCGTTAGCCGAGTGTTGAGATCCGGCTAACCCCTTCGCCATGCGCCGGGACCCGCCGGAACGGCCGAATCCCCGTGGTATGTTCCGGCCGCTTTGGGGGGGAATCGCAGACACGGCCGGCGTTCCCGAATCGGCGCTGCGGCAGCGGCTTTCATCGCCGTGGTGCTGGCCCTCTCCCTCGTCGCCTGCGGCGGTGAGGAATCGTCCTCCAGCTCCGAGGAAGCCGAGGCCGCCTACCCGGTCCGGATCGTCACCGCGGAGTTCCCGGCCAAGCAACGGCTTGGCGAAACCACGCTGCTGCGGCTGGGCGTCCGCAACACCGGCCGCAAGGCGATGCCGGCGCTGACCGTGACGATCTCGGTCGGCGGTGAGGAGGGTCGCAGCTCTTCGCTGCCCTTCGGCTACCGCGACCCGCAGCCGGGCATAGCCCAACCGGACCGTCCGGTCTGGGCGCTCTCCGCGCGCTACCCGAAAGTCAACGGCTCCTCGGAGCCGGGAGGGGCGGAAACCGCGAACCCCAAGACGTTCGAATTCGGCCCGCTGAAGGCAGGGGAGACGACCGAGGCCGTCTGGAAGCTGAGCGCGGTGAGGACGGGCGACTACGAGGTCTTCTACGAGGTCGGTGCTGGGCTCGGCGGCAAGGCGAAGGCGGAGACCGCGCCGGGGACCGAGGCCGGCGGCTCCTTCACGACGCAGATCACCGAGGTGCCGCCGAACACGGTCGTCACCGACAGCGGCGAAGTCGTGCCGGCCCCCGCGGATCCCACGGAAGCGAACCGGTAGGAGCCTATCCCGGTAGGGGTTCCACTTAACTTTTTGCGAAGGCAGCCCGCGGCCGTCCGCGGGCGTTTCCGCGCAAAAAGTACAAGACGTTCCACCCCTACCGGGATAGGCTCTTCTCGAATGTCGAAGAAGGTCGCGCCGATAGTCGCTGCGCTTCTCGCACTCGTTGCTTTGCCATCGTGCGGAAATGCCAGCTCGCCCGAGACGACCGCGAAGCGAGCGCAGGACAAGGGAGTTGCGCTAAAGCGGATCGGACATTTCGACTCGCCCGTGTACGTCGCCGGCGCGCCGGGCTTTCCCGAGCTGTTGTTCGTCGTCGAGCAGGCCGGGCGGGTTCGCATCCTGCGTGGGGGGAAGCGAGTGCGCGGCGCCTTCCTCGACATCCGCGACCTCGTCTCCTTCGAAGGCGAGCGCGGGCTGCTCTCGATCGCCTTCCCTCCAAACTACGAGCGGACCCGCCGCTTCTATGTCTACTACACCGACCCCAAGGGCAACATCCGAATCGATGAGTTCACGCTGAAAAGCGCGACGCAAGCCGCGCGGGGTTCCCGTCGCGCGATTATCCAAATACCCCACCCGGTCAATGCAAATCACAACGGAGGCCAGCTCCAGTTCCTTGGCAACTGGCTCTATTTCGGCACCGGCGACGGGGGGTCCGGCGGCGATCCGCCCAACAACGCCCAGAATCCGCGCAGCCCCCTCGGCAAGCTGCTGCGCGTCGATCCCCGTGAATTGCACCCCAAGCCGCAGGTCTTCAGCGTCGGCCTGCGCAACCCCTTCCGCTTCTCCTTCGACAGAGTGACCTCCCCAGGGGAGCCGCGGATCGTGATCGCCGATGTCGGCCAAAACCGCTTCGAGGAGATCGACTACACGACCGTGGCCGCAGCCCGGGGTGCGAACTTCGGCTGGGACGCCCTCGAGGGCTTCGCCCCTTACCAGGACGAAAGCAGCGGCACGCCCGACCCCGGTGGAACGGTGAAGCCGATCTTCGCCTACCCGCACAGTCGTGGCGGCAGCTGCACGATCATCGGCGGCTACGTCGTCCGCGACCGCCGCCTGCCCTCCCTATACAAACGCTACGTCTACGCCGACCTCTGTGAGGGCAAGCTGCGCAGCCTCGTCCCTCATCTGACCCGGGCGAGCGACGACCGCAAGCTCGGGCTCAGCGTCTCCACCCCGAGCTCCTTTGGCGAAGACACCCATGGCCGGGTCTACGTCACCTCGTTGGAAGGGCCGGTGTACCGCCTGGTGCCTCGTTAGCGGCTACTCTTGGCTAGCCAGCCAAATTCTTGAAGGGAGCGGTCAGGTGGAGAGTGGAACGGCACCGAAAACCAGCGAGGCGGTGAACGGCGCCGGCTCCAACGGCAGCGACGCCGAGCAGATCGAGGTCTTCAACCCGGCGACCGGAGCACGGATCGGCAGCGTCGCGGTCGACTCTCCCGCGAGCGTCGCGAAGACCGTGGCCCGCGTGCGCGCCAACCAGGCCGAGTGGGAGGCGCTCGGGGTCGAGGGCCGTTACCGCTGGCTCGGCAAGCTGCGCGACTGGTTGTTCGACAACCACGAGCGCGTGCTCGACACGATGCAGGCGGAGACCGGCAAGGTCCGCGGCGACACGACCGCGGAGACGGTCTACCTCACCGACCTGATCAACTTCTACGGAACCAAGGCGGCGAAGTTCATCGGCGACGAAACGGTCCGCCCGCACTCGCCGCTGGCGGCTTCGAAAAAGCTGATGGTCCAGTACCGGCCCTACCCGGTGGTCGGCGTGATCAGCCCCTGGAACTTCCCCCTGGCGCTTGCGCTGGGCGACGCGATACCGGCGCTGCAGGCGGGCGCGGTGGTGGTCGTCAAGCCCTCGGAGTTCACCCCGCTGGGCCTGGCTGAGATCGTCGAGGCCTGGAAGCGGGAGATCGGCGGCCCCGACGTACTCGACTGCGTGCACGGCACCGGCGAGACCGGCGGCGCCCTGGTCGACAACGTCGACTTCGTCCAGTTCACCGGCTCCGATCGGACCGGCCGCAAGGTGATGGCGCGCGCCGCCGAGACGCTGACCCCGGTCAGTCTCGAGCTCGGCGGCAAGGACCCGATGATCGTCCTCTCCGACGCCGACATCGACCGCGCCGCCAACGCCGCCACCTGGGGCGGGATGTTCAACTCGGGCCAGGTCTGCCTCTCGGTCGAGCGGATCTACGTCGAGGAGCCCGTCTACGACGAGTTCGTCGCCAAGCTGACCAAGGAGGTCAGCGCGCTGCGCCAGGGCGCCGACGGCAAGACGCCCGAGAAGGATGTCGGCGCGATGACCTCGCCCAACCAGCGGGCGGTGGTCGAAACGCAAGTCGATGACGCGATCTCGAAAGGCGCCAAGGCGCTGACCGGCGGCAAGCGGGTCGAGGGGCCCGGCGACTACTACGAACCGACCGTGCTGGTCGACGTCGACCACTCGATGAAGGTGATGCGCGACGAGACCTTCGGCCCGGTCGTCGGCGTGATGAAGGTCCGCGACTCCGAGGAGGCGCTGCGCTTTGCCAACGACACGCGCTACGGCCTCGCCGCGTCGGTCTTCGGCGAGAAGGAGCGGGCGGAGCGGGTGGGACGGCGGATCGAGGCCGGCGCGGTGAACATCAACGACGTGATCGTCAACTACGTCCTGATGGACGTGCCAATGGGTGGCTGGAAGGAGTCCGGGATCGGCTTCCGCCACGGCGAGTACGGGATCAAGAAGTACTGCCGCCCCGAGTCGGTGATCGTCAGCCGCTTCGGTGGCAAGCGCGAGCCGACCTGGTACCCGTACACGAAGTCCCGCCGTGGCCTGATCGCCCGCGTCGCCCGCGCCTTCAATGCGCGCGATTGGCGCCGCCGATTCGGCCTCCGCGCTCGTTGAAGCTTTTGGGGGCACATAGACCCCCAAATGCTGCAATGAGCGAATAGCCTGCGTGGCTATGCCTGATTTCGCTGACTACTACCGCGAGATCTACGCCCTTGGTCTCGGTGGGCAGGTTCCCTCGGTCCCGGTCGCGGTGGCCGAGCTGGAGGCGCGCGCACGCGAGGCGATGGACGAGAAGGCGGCCAATTACGTCTTCGCCGGGGCGGGGGCTGAGGGCACGATGCGCGCCAACCGCGAGGCGCTGGACCGGTGTCGCATCGTGCCGCGCATGCTGCGCGACGTCGCCGCGCGCGACCTCTCGACCGAGGTGCTCGGCACGGCGATGCCGGCCCCACTGATGCTGGCGCCGATCGGCGTGCAGAGGACGGTCCACAAGGACGGCGAGCTGGCGACCGCCCGGGCGGCGGCGGCGCTGGGCGTGCCGATGATCGCCAGCACCGCCTCCGCCTTCACCCTGGAGGAGATCGCGGCGGCCGGCGGCGAGGCGCCGCGCTGGTTCCAGCTCTACTGGCCCAACGATCCCGAGCTGCTCAAGAGCTTTGTCGCGCGGGCCGAGGCAGCCGGCTACGGGGCGATCGTCGTCACGGTCGACACCTTCATCCCGGGCTGGAAGCCACGCGACCTGCAACAGGCCTGGCTGCCGTTCCTGGAAGGGATGGGCAACGCGAACTACTTCCAGGACCCGGTCTTCCGTGCCGGCCTGGAGAAACCTCCGGAGGAGGACCAGGGGACCGCAACTGGCCAGTATCTGGGCGTCCTCGCAAATCCGTCGCTCACCTGGGACGACCTAACGCTGCTGCGCGAGCTGACCTCGCTGCCGATCCTGCTGAAGGGCATCCAGCACGTCGAGGACGCGCGCGAGGCGGCGCGCCGGGGCGTCGATGGGATCGTCGTCTCCAACCACGGCGGCCGTCAGGTCGACGGCGCGATCGCCTCGCTCGACGCGCTGGCGCCGATCACCGAGGCGGTGGGCGACGAACTGGCGATCCTCTTCGACAGCGGCATCCGCAGCGGCGCCGACGCGATCAAGGCCCTCGCCCTCGGTGCCGACGCCGTTTGCATCGGCCGCCCCTACGTCTGGGGTCTCGCCCTGGAGGGACAGGCGGGCGTCGAAACCGTCCTCAAGATGCTCCTCGCCGAGCTCGACCTGACGATGGCGCTCTGCGGCTACACGCGCCCCGACCAACTCGGGCCTGGGGCGCTGGCAATGTCGCCATGAAGACGATCGCCGCGCTGGGGATCCTCGTGAGCTTCCTATCGAGCGCGGCGCTCGGCTCCGGACCCGCTAACCGTGAGCGTTTGGGGCGGCGAGCCGCGACGGGATCGTGGCAACCAGACCTGGCCGCCGCACGGCACTACGCGTCCCGCCGTCCCGGCGACGTCAGCTTCGCGATCGTCGACCTTCGCTCCCGCTTGCGGGGCTTCCACGAGTCCCGCACCGCACCCGCCGCCAGCACGATCAAGGCGATGCTGCTCGCCGCCTACCTGCGGCGGCGCTCCGTCCGCGACCGCCGGCTGCGAGGCGACGAGAGAGCGCTGCTGGAACCGATGATCCGCTCCTCCGACAACGCTGCTGGGACCCAGGTCGCGGCCATCGTCGGGGAGAGAATGGAACGGTTCGCCCGAGCCGCCGGGATGCGCGATTTCAAGTGGGTTTGGGAACCGGGCTGGCTCGGCGGCCAATCGCAGATCAGCGCCCGTGACCAGGCCCGCTTCTTCTTCCACTATCCCCGCTACCTACCGAAACGGCACCGGCGCTTCGCCCGCCGACTGCTCGCTTCGATCGTCCCCTGGCAACGCTGGGGAATCGCCAGCGTCCGCCCACCCGGCTGGCGCCTCTACTTCAAGGGCGGTTGGGGAATCGAGGATGACGGGATCGGCACCGTCAATCACCAGGTCGCCTTCCTCGAGCGCGGCCACTGCCGCATCGCCCTCGCCATCCTCACCGAGCACAACCCTTCGACGACCACCGGCGCCGAGACCCAGCGCGGCATCGCAAAGCGCCTCCTGCGCGGAATCCGCCGCGCCCCCTGCAGTCCGCAGGCCGCCCCGGCCAGACGCGCCCGGCCAAGCCTCGACCGGGCGCGCACAACGAGCTTCGACAGCCGGCTACAGGGCTAGTCGATCCACATGTCAAGTTCTCCTTCCGAACCGACCGCGGTCAGTGTGGCCCCGCCAGTGGGGAATGTGTATTTGGCGGTATTGGTTGTGCCGTTAGGACACAAGACGGGAGCACCGTTCCCGATCCGTTCGGCGTGAAGATTCGAGATGGCGCCCGAGATGGATAGGTCGTGGTGTGCACCGGTTGTGTCGACTTTGATTGTGAGGCCGGCCCCGGTCTGCGGTTTGAGTTTGATGACGCAGGACGGCGGGTTTTTGCCGTCTTCTTTTTCGTTGAACCAGAGCTGAACTTCGAACGCTTCATTCGCGTTTTCGCACTCGAAGTCGAGCAGACCGGTGTATGTGTCTGGAATAGGTTTGCCCCCTCCATCTACCGCTGTGGAGCCGATATTGAACTGGAAGCCGCATTTGTTTGTCACGACTGTGACGTCATTCACCAATTCGCCAAGCGCCGGCGCGCTGCAAACTTTGTGGTAGGGCTTGACTGTGAAGAACGCCGTCGGCACTGTCACAGTGTTGGGACCGAATACGGTGATTTCGCATTTAACGGTCACGCCAAAGGCGTGGAATGTTTCATTCTGTCCGGATCCATCGATCTGCACGTCCTGGTGTTTCCCGACTGTGCCTTTCCCCGCTGTGAGGTTCGGCGTTTCGCTGGAGGCCGGGGTACCCGACACGACCAGGACGCCAGCGGCAAGCGTCGCGACCAGAGCAAGGCCGAGGATCTTGAGGTTGCGAGTCATGATCAATCCTTTCGTGTAGGACTTTCGTCCATTAACTTAAAATAAATTGATTATAAAACCAGGGGCCGCTATCGATGGATGTCCCGAAAGGGGCGTCGGCGCAATCGGCGCACGACGCAAAGCCAATCGAAAGGAACCCACGATGAATCGCACTCTCAAAGTCCTTGTGGTTGCCCTGGTTACGCTGGGAGCGCTGAGCACCATCGGCGCCTCAGCCGCTTGGGGTCAGAAACAAGGCATCCTCACATCAGCAAGCCCAGTGGCCCTGAAAGGAGAAGAGACAGGGGAACTCCTGCAGAACGCCTCGACAAGCACGCTCGGCTCATTCACCTGTCCCGGCAGCATCTATGCGGGACATAAATACAACGTGACACCGCACACCTGGATTCCGATCGGAGCAACGACAGCCACAATCACGCCAAGCTACGCCAGCGAATGCAAAGCGCACATCCCGATTCTCGGCACACGGCCAGGGACAGTGACGATGAACGGCTGCGACTACGTCGGCCACATCGGGGAAACAACAGGCGGCGAAAACACATACGGCCTCACGGTCGATGTGGTTTGCCCCGAAGGTAAACAGATAGAACGCGAAATATTCAAATCCGGCTCGGTGACGCATGCGGCAGCAGACCGGATCTGCACAACCAAGATCAAACCCCAGACGGGACTCAAAGGAGCCCACGTCAAAACCACAACCGAAACCGATGACATCGATATGGAAGGCACGATCGAAGGCATCCACGAAGAAAGCAGCGGCACCCTGTGCGGGAGCACGACATCCGCGACTGGAAAACTCGACATCGACCTCACAGTCACGGGTGAAGCCTCCCCTGGTGCTGGAGTCACAGTGAGCGACTAACGCTCATCGATAGGCGAATCTAGAGTTCGCCGCGATCTTCCTCCCGGGCCTGGGATTGCAAACATGCGCCTCGGCCCGGGAGGAGCCGGCTCAGCAGCTGATTGCGATCTGGCTCTCCGCCTGAGAGAGCGCTGACTTCTGCTGCGCCTCCAGGGTCTGCAGACCGGTCCTCTCGGCAACCACACTGTCGCGTTTGGCTTTGGCGTTAGCCAGCGCTCGCTGCGCCGGACCCTTCTGCGTCTGCAGCGTATGGCTCGCTCGCCGTTTCGCCGCCACCAGGCTCTGCCGCTTCCGCCTCTTCTGGTACCCCGTCAACGAGTGGTTGCGGCTGAGTTTCAGTAGGGCGGCTTTAACCCTGTCTCTGGTTTTGATCCAGCGCCGGTTGAGCGTGCTCAGGGTGGCGCTCGCCTCGCTGAACGTCGCGTCCACCTTTGCCAACGCTTCTCCGTTTTTGGTCAGTTTGCCGCTCACCTCGGCGAGCTGAGGACCAAGCGCGTCCTTGGCCACGATCGCCTCGCCGCACTCGCGGCTCGTGGTGATCGCCGCAGCCGGGTCGATGCGGAAGCGATAGCCATCGCCGACACACCCGTGATTGCTGATTTCGAAGTAGTAGCGGCCTGCCGTCAGCGTCGTTTTCAGGTGGTTGATTTCGTTGAGGTCGCCAGCGTGGAAGTATTCGATTTCCTTGCCGTCCTTGTCGTGGAGTGCGAGATGGGCTTCGCCGCAGGGCGCCGCGCCAACCGTCGTGGCGGAGAAGTCCATCTGGCTGTATTCGCGGATGTAGAAGACGTACCAATCGACGTCGTTGTTGGTCTCGAACGTCGCCGTGTAATCGGTGCCGCCAGCGAGCGGGCCACGGGCCGTGTCGCGCGTGTCGTTGGGCTCGAACTCTCCAGTCGCCCAGGCATTGGTGCCGAGCGACAGCACCAGCAGGCCGGCAAGACCCAAGGCCATACAGGCCCGCCACACCCCTCGGCTTCTGCTGATCGTCATACCCCCCGCTTCCATCTAGATTTCGATAACGGTCAAGGCAAGCCTAATCTTTTACACGACACAGCGCTAGGCGGGTGCCTCGATCTTCGGGAAGAGCGGCGGGACGCGTTCGACTCGCTGGCCCCCAGGACGGGCGCCAAGGTCGCTGAGTTCGCGCGAGCTCTCACCCAACGCGACAAGCAACTGCTCACTGGTCCGCGGCAGGTAGGGGACGAGCAGCAGCGTGGTGACCCGCAGTCCCTCTGCAAGGTTGTAGAGGACTTCGTCGAGGCGCTCGGGGTCGGCCTCGTCCTTGGCCAGCTCCCAGGGGCGGGTCTCCTCGACATAGCGGTTGAGGCGACGGACGAGTTTCCACGCCTCCTCCAGGGCCTGGGTCAGCTCGGCCCGGTCGAGCAGCTCGCTAAAGCGGGCAACGACACCTTCGAAGTCCTCCGCCAGCACCGCGTCGACCTGGGCCGCCGGGACCACCCCGTCGCGGTAGCGGTCGACCATCGCAAGCACGCGGCTGGCCAGGTTGCCGAAGTCGTTGGCCAACTCGGTCTCGTAGCGGGCCTCGAAGCCGGCGGTCGAGATCGAGCCATCCTGGCCGAAGCTGACCTCGCGGAAGCAGTAGAAGCGCAGCGCGTCGGCGCCGAAGCGGTCGATCACCTCGAAGGGATCGAGCACGTTGCCGAGCGACTTCGACATCTTCTTCTCGCCCATCAGGAGGAAGCCGTGGATCGCCATCCGCCGCGGCGGCTCCAGGTCCGCCGCCCAAAGCAGCGCCGGCCAGATCACCGCGTGGAACTTGAGGATGTCCTTGGCCATCACGTGCAGGCTCGCCGGCCAGAAGCGCGCGGTCAGGTCCTCGCCCTCGCGGGCGAAGCCGAGCGCGGTGACGTAGTTGAGCAGCGCGTCGAACCAGACGTACATCCGCTGCTCGGGATCCCAGGGGAGCCGCATCCCCCACTTCAGCTTCGGACGCGAGAGCGAGACGTCCTCCAGGCCCTGCTTGATGAAGGAGACCGCCTCGTTGCGGCGGAACTCGGGCACGACGAAGTCGGGCCGCTCCTCGTAGAGGCCTTCCAACTGGGCTTGAAAGGCGGAGAGGCGGAAGAACCAGTTCTCCTCGCGCTCGCGCTCCAGCGGGATCTCGTGGATTGGGCAGGTCTGGCCCGGACCGAGCTCGCGCTCCGTCTTGAAATCGGCGCAGCGCGGGCAGTACCAGCCCTCGTAGGTGCCCTTGCTGACCCAGCCGTTGTCGTAGACCCTCTGCATGATCTCGGCAACCCGCTCGGCGTGTCGCGGGTCCGAGGTGCGGATGAAGAAGTCGTTGGTCGCGTCGATGATCGGCATCAACTCTTCGAACTTGGCCGCGTTGCGGTCGGCCAGCTCCTGCGGGGTGACGCCCTCCCGCTCGGCCGCGTTCTCAACTGGCTCGCCGTGCTCGTCGGTACCGGTGAGGAAGAAGACGTCCTCGCCACGCTGGCGCATGTGGCGGGCGAGGACGTCTACCGCCAGCGTCGAGTAGGCGTGGCCGAGGTGGGGCTCGGCGTTGACGTAGTAGATCGGCGTGGTGACGTAGTAGGCCATCGCCGCGAGGCTAATCGATCACTTGCGCGGCTCGCGGCCGGTCAGCGCTCGGTAGAGGTCGTTGGCGCGGGTGCCGGTCAGCGCCGCGACGACGCTGGCGGCGGCGCGGGGGCGGGCACCCGACTGGACCAAGTGACGGAGGGCGTCGACGGCGAAGCCGACGTCCTTGTCGTGGTCGTCGGCGGAGGCCGGCGCGATCACGAGCACAATCTCCCCCTTGACGTCGCCGCGAAAGCGCCGAGCCAGCTCGGCCAGGGTGGCGCGCGAGACCTCCTCGTGCATCTTGGTCAGCTCGCGGCAGACTGCCGCCGGCCGGTCGGGGGCGATCGCCGCCAGCGCGGCAAGCGAGTCGCCAAGCCGGCGGGGCGACTCGAAGGCGATGACGGTCTCGGTCGAGCGCAGTACCCGCTCCATCTCACCGGAGCGCTTCGGCAGGAAGCCCTCGAAGCGCCAGCGGTCGGTCGGCAGGCCAGAGGCGACGAGCGCCGCCGGCACCACCGAGGGGCCGGGCAGCACGGTGACCTCGAGGTTACGGTCGATGCAGCGGCGAATCAGCCGATAACCCGGGTCGGAGATCGCCGGCATGCCCGCATCGGAGACGAGGGCGACGGTCTCACCGCGTTCGATCCGCTGTGCCAACTCGATCGCGCGGGGGGCTTCGTTGCCCTCGTGGATCGAGATCAGCGGCGGAGCCGGGCGGATACCGAGCTTGTCGAGCAGGCCGCCCGTACGGCGCGTGTCCTCGCAGGCGATGTAGTCGGCGGCGACGAGGGCGTCGCGCACGCGGATCGTGATGTCGTCGAGGTTGCCGATCGGGGTCGGACAGACGATCAGCGACCCCGGCATCAGCCCGTGCCCCGCTCCAGTTCGATCCGCGCCATCGCGGCGGCGCCGATCATGCCGGCGTCCTCACCCAGCTCGGCGGGGACCACGGGGGTGCGGTTCATCGGCCGCAGCGCCCGCGACTCCAGCTCGCGGCGGGCTGGATCCAGCAGGAGGTCGCCGGCAGCCATCACCCCTCCGCCGACGACGATCACTTCCGGCTCGAAGATGTTGGCGTAGCTGGCGAGGGCGACGCCGAGCCGGCCACCGACCAGCTCGAAGACCTCAACCGCGGTCTCGTCACCCTCCTGCGCGGCGACGGTGACGGCCCTGCCGTCGATCTCCTCGCCCTGGGCCAGCAGTTTGCCGAGGGCGGAATCGGGCTTGCTTCCGGCGGCCGCCCGGCCTTCGCGGCCGAGTGCCGTGCCGGAGGCGAATGCCTCGACGCAGCCGCGGTTGGGACAGTTCCCCTGGCAGCCCGGCCCGTCCATCTGGATCGCCATGTGTCCGAGCTCGGCGCCGGCGCCGGTCGAGCCGCGATAGATCTCGCCCCCGAGGATCAGGCCGCCGCCGATCCCGGTGCCGATCGTCAGCATCACCGCGTTCCGCGTCCCGCGGGCAGCGCCGAGCAGGTGCTCGGCCAGGGCGGCGACGTTGGCGTCGTTGTCGACGAAGGTCGGCAGGCCGGTGCGCTCGGTGACCAGATCGCGGATTGGCAGGTCCTCGATCGGCAGGTTGACCGCGGAGATGGCCAGGCCTTTCTCGTGATCGATCGTCGCCGGGATCCCCATCCCTACGGCCTCGATGCCGGGGCGCTCTGCGCGCGCCTCCTCGACCTCGCGCACCAGCAACTCGACCAGGTCGTCCTCGGCCTCGCCGGCGGAGCGCTCACGACTCTCCCAGACGGTCTTGGAGTCGCCGTCGAGCACGCCGAGCAGCATCTTCGTCCCGCCCAGGTCGATTCCAATCGCTTCGGCCGCGCTCATCGGCGGCGGTTCTCGGGACAGGCGACCGCAGGCATCGGCATGATTTCTAGCCCTTTATGCCCGAGAACGGCGAGCAGCGGCCTCCGGGACCGCCCGATTACAAGGTTTACCGAGCCCGCCGGGGCCTCCTCTCGCGCTTCCGCAAGCCCGACCTCTCTGGGCTGCGCGAGCGCGAGTGGCGGGTGCCCAAGCTGCCGGGTAGACCGGGTGGTCCGGGTCGGGAACGGGGACCGCACCCGCAGCGCCCCTGGGTCCGGCGCGTACTCAAATGGGTGGGCCTGGCGGCGGCTGGCTGGATCTTCCTCAGCTTCCTCGCCTTCGCCGTCTCCGCCCAGCTCCAGGCCTTCAAACTCTCCGGCGACGCCAAGTCGACCCTGCACGGCAACCCGCTGCTGCTGACGAGCGCGCAGACGATCCTCGTGCTTGGCACCGACGCCCGCCCGCCCGACACCAAGGAGCCCGGCGCGGCACCCTCGCAGGAGTGCTTCGACCAGCAGGCGCACGGCGACGCCCCCCATGACGAATGCTCGGTCGGCCAGTTCCGCGCCGACACGCTGATGTTGATCCGCGCCGGCGGCGGCGCCTTCCGCAAACTCTCGATCCCGCGCGACGTCTACGCGGAGATCCCCAGCCAGAGCCCGCAGAAGATCAATGCCGCCTTCGCCTTCGGCGGGGCCGGGGCGCAGATCGAAGCGGTCGAGGACTTCCTCGGGATCGAAGTCGACCACGTCACGATCGTCGACTTCACCGGCTTCGAAGACCTGATCGACGCGGTCGGCGGTGTCGTCGTCGACGTGCCGGTGAAGATCTGCGCCGACATCTCGGGCGGCGCCGGTGGCGGCCAGGGTGGCGGCACCGTGCGCTTGGGCGAGGGCGAGAACACGCTCGACGGCGAAAAGGCGCTGATCTACGCCCGCATCCGCAAGCCAAGCCCCTGCCCCGGCCCGGGTCCCAGCGCTTACAGCCTCGGCTACGACGACTTCGACCGCGCCGCCGCCCAGCAGGCGGTGATCAGCGGCATCAAGGGCCGCCTCACCGACCCCCTCCGCCTCCCTTACAACTTCGTCAAGGGCCCGATCATCGGCTGGGAGGCACCGAAAGCCTTCGTCAGCGACATGGGCTTCCTCACCATGCCCCAGCTCATCCTCGCGGCCGCGATCGGCGGCGACTCCAAGGCCGACGTCCTCTGCGAAGGAGCGAATTCCGGCTGCTCCCTCGACGGCCCCGGCGGCTCGATCGAAGTGCCCGACTCGGAGCGCCGCCGCGCGGTCAAGGAGCTGCTGGGCGAATAGGTCAGTCGCTGGCTGCGGGGGCCGGCTTCGAGTCGCTCTTGGAGTCCGAGGACTTGCTCTCGCTCGGCTTCGAATCGGAGGACTCCTTGGCTCCGTCGGAGGGGCCGCCGTTGGCCCCCGTCTTCTTCTTGCCGTAGTCGGTGTTGTGGAAGCCAGAGCCCTTGAAGTGGATCGCCACCGGGTGCAGAACGCGCTCGGCGGGGGCGCCGCACTCTTGGCACTCGCCGAGCGGCTCGTCGCTCATCCGCTGGATCACGTCGAAGACGTGGCCGTTGGTGCATTTGTACTCGTAGATGGGCATGAAGGTGGGCGATTATCGCAGCCGATACGGTTCCGCCATGGCAAGCACCGGCCAGAGCGTGCGCGAGGAAGAGACCTCGATGGAGGAGATCGTCGCCCTCTGCAAGCGGCGCGGCTTCGTCTTCCCCTCCTCGGAGATCTACGGCGGCCTCGGTTCGACCTACGACTACGGCCACTACGGGGTGCTGCTGAAGAACAACGTCAAAGCCGAGTGGTGGCGGGCGATGCTGCAGGAGCGCGATGACATCGTCGCGCTCGACTCGGCGATCCTCCAGCACCCGCGGGTGTGGGAGGCATCGGGGCACCTGGAGGGCTTCACCGACCCGCTGGTGCAGTGCCTGGGCGAGTGCAAGAAGCGCTGGCGCGAGGACCATCTGCGCGAGGCGGTCGAGGCCGAAGGTGGCGATCCGGAGGCGGAGCTGCGCTGCCCCGAGTGCGGCGGCGAGCTCTCCGAGCCCCGACAGTTCAACCTGATGTTCGAGACCCACATCGGCCCGGTCGCCGGCGAGGGCTCGGAGGTCTATCTGCGGCCGGAGACCGCACAGGGCATCTTCATCAACTTCAAGAACGTGCTCGGCTTCGCCCGCAAGAAGCCGCCCTTCGGCATCGCCCAGATCGGCAAGTCCTTCCGCAACGAGATCACGCCGGGCAACTTCATCTTTCGCACGCGTGAGTTCGAGCAGATGGAGATGGAGTTCTTCGTCCCGCCGGCCGAGGCGGAGAAGTGGCACAAGGTCTGGATGGAGGAGCGCGAGCGCTGGTACACCGAGCTCGGCATCCGCCCCGAGATGTTGCGCGTTCGCGCCCACGGCGCCGACGAGCTCTCGCACTACTCCTCAGCGACGAGCGACATCGAGTACCTCTTCCCGATCGGCTGGTCGGAGCTGGAGGGGATCGCCAACCGCGGCGACTTCGACCTCACCCAGCACGCCAAGTTCAGTGGCGAGAAGCTCGAGTATTTCGACCAACAGACGAAAGAGCGCTACGTCCCCCACGTGATCGAGCCAGCCGCCGGGGCCGACCGCACCACCCTCGCCTTCCTGGTCGACTCCTACGACGTCGAGGAGGTCGAGGGACGCCAGCGCACGGTGCTTCGCCTCCACCCCCGCCTCGCCCCGGTCAAGGTCGCGATCCTCCCCCTCGTCTCCAAGGAGGGCATGCCGGAGAAAGCGCGCGAGATCTTCGAGCAGGTCCGACGCCGCGTCCCCGCCGAGTTCGACGAGGGCGGTTCGATCGGCAAGCGCTACCGCCGCCAGGACGAGATCGGCACCCCCTGGGGCGTCACCGTCGACCACCAAACGATGGAGGACGACACCGTCACCCTCCGCGACCGCGACACCCTCGAGCAGACGAGAGTCCCGATCGAGGGCCTGGCCGACGACCTGGCCACGCGTCTTGCCCAGCCGTGGCGCAGCCCGAAGCTAGGCTGACGGTCCTCCCCGTTTCTAGGCGACCCGCTGGGCCGCCTTTTCCTCTATCCGCATACGGTCAACGATCTGCCTTGAGACGGGATTGCCTTCGTCCGCGGACTGGCTCAGTTCACGCCATAGCTCGCTGCCCCAATCGATCGGGGTGTGTTGATGTTTGCGTTCTCCAACCTCGCAGTGCAGGCACCAATCGGTGTCGGCGGCAACGCGGAACCACTCGTGCTCTCCGCAGTCCTTGGATCCGCGCGGGAAAAGGCTCACCAGCGCCCAAGGGACGTGACCCCGGATCCAGGTCCGCCATCTATATCGCGGCCATCGCGACACGTTTTGAGTGTAGGGCTTCATTGCTTTCTCAGCCACCTTTGCGCTTCCGAACATTGCGAATTTGCCGTGCCTTCTCCTCGGCTTGAGCCTTGCGGCGACGCTTCGCGGGGGCAACCCGATCATGCGCGATGCTCGAGACTTCATCCGGCGTCATGTCCGCGAATTCTGTGTGCTTCTGACGGCCCTTCCGCTTTCCCACGCACAACCAAGGGCCCAGCAACGCTAACTCTCCCCCCTAGACCGCAAGGAAATCCGGTGGTTCCGCGGAGCCGCCCGGTTCTCACCAGAACAACCGAGCGGCTATGCGGGCCCGAGGAAGGCGGTTACCCGAGCCGCATCGACATCCAGCGCTTTCGAGACCTTGGCGGGTAGAGGCTGAAGAGGCTCCATCGTCAGCTTGCCGGCGGCCATGCCCCACTTGGCTACGGCGCGGCCCTTGGCCATCGCGAAGGGGTGGAATATGCCGTTGCGGGTGACGAGGTTGGTGTGGGGGCCGAGGATCGCCTCGCGCGAGGTCCAGCCGAGCAGGACAGGGTCGAAGGCACCGAGCAGGCGGGGCGGCGGGGTCGGCTCGGGCGCGGGGCGCTTGGCGAGCCGGACGAGGCCGTCCTCCCCCTCCTCCAGCACGGAGCCGACTGCCTTCAGGCCAGCACGGGCGTCGCGAAGCGGCAGGCCCGCCCACTTGGCGAGGTCACGGTCGCTCGCCGGCTGGTGGCCGACCAGGAAGCGGCGGGCCAGCTCGGCCAGCGCCCTCTCGCGATCAACCGCCGGCGGTTCGCCCAGCCAGTCGCGCACGAGGACGTAGGCGTGTTGCTTGCCGACCATCGGCCCGCGCACGACGATTCCACGCACCGCCGCGAGGAAGAGCAGGTGGATCATCGCCTGGCCGTCGGTGGGCACGCCGGCCGAGTCGAGCCGCTCGCGTAGCTGGACCCGCGTCAGCGGACCCTCGTCGGCTAGCGCCCGCTCGATCGTCGCCATCGCGCGCTCGGCCTCGGCTTCGCTGACACCCTCCTGCCGCAGGCGCCGACCGCTGGAGGTGAGCAGCGGCGGCGTGGTCAACGCCTGCAGCCATGGGTAATCCTCGCCGCGGACCAGGTGGAGGGTGCCGCGGTTGAGCCAGGTGACGACCAGCTCCCGCCCTGCAAGCGCCCGCTCGACGTCGGCCGCGCTCAGTCCCTCGGTCCGCGCCCGCACCGCGAGGCGGAACCCACGCGGGTCCTGGCCCTGCACGGCGAGCAGCCGCTCGGCGACAGCGGTGGGATCGGTCAGCGGAGGTCCGGCAAGACCCTGCGCCGTGAGGCGCTCGGCGAGGATCGAGCTGCTAGCCGACTTCAAGCAGGTCGACTACGAAGATCAGCGTTTCGTTCGGGCCGATGACTGGCGGGGAGCCGGTTGCGCCGTAGGCGAGTTCGGGCGGGATGACCAACTCGCGCTGGCCGCCGACCTTCATTCCCTCAATGCCCTGGTCCCAGCCGGCGATCACTTCACTGGCGCCGAGGGTGAAGCTGAACGGTTCGTTGCGATTCCAGGAAGCGTCGAACTCTTCGCCGCTGTCGTAGCCGACGCCGACGTACTGGACCGTCACTTTGTCGCCGGATTTGGCTTCCGGCCCGGTGCCTTCGATCAGGTCGTTCTCTTCGAGCTGTTTCGGCGGTGCGCCGCTCGGCACCGTCACTTCGGGCTTGCCGCGGTTGGAGGCGTCACCGCTCGTTTCGGCCGGCGCCGACGCCGACTGGCCCGACTCTGCCGACGAGTCGTCGTCATCGCCGCAACCGGCGACGAGCAGGGCGGCACAGGCAGCAGCGATCAGCATCAGCGTCTTCATGCTGCGAGCATCCTAAGCAATCGTTCTCAAGGTTGCTTCCCGGCAAAACGCTCGTGCAGCTCGGGCAGGAGCGTCGCCAGGTTCGCGTACTCCTCGGCGCAGTGGGTGGCCAGCGCCCGTGGCAGGTCGGCGGGTAGCGTCAGCCGGCGCAGCGGCCGCCGGTTCAGCGCCCACGCGGCCGGCTCGGCGAGCGGCGCCGGCAGGTAGGGACGGATCAGGGCGCCGAGCCAGAAATGGCTGCGCAGGACGACGCCATCGCCTTCGCGAAGGAAGACGTGCGCCATCGCCGAGTGGCGGACGCGACGAGTGTCGTCGCCGACCTCGCCGCAGACGATCGTTGCCACGGCCGGATCATCGAGCGCGTCGGTCGAGAAGCCGAGCTCGGTCGGTCGCCTGAAGGCGATCCGGGCGTGGACCGTGCCGGTGCCCACGTCCTCGACCGGGTGATGGACCGCGCCCCAATGGGCCTTGGCCCCTGGCGCGACCGGTGGATCAAGTGAGTTGTCCGTGTGCGCCTCCGGGTGCCAGATCCGGTAGCGGATCGGATCGCGCGGATGCCAGTCGAACCACCACTCGATCATCTCCCCGCTGACCTCCGGCATCGCGGTGCGCACGGCGACGTAGTCGACGCCATCGCGCAGCGTGCACCAGCCGGTCTCGGCGGACAGCGGCGCCGGGTCGAGCAGGCGGTCGAGGTCGGTGAGCGGCAGCGCCTCGCCGGGCGGGATCGGCCCGTGCTCGATCGCAACGAGGGTCGCGGCATCCGGCGGCGTCATCGGCCGCGACAGGTACTCGGTCAGCTCTCCCTCGCCCGTCGCCACTGCTCAGAGCCTTCCCATCCAGGGATGGAAGAGGCCGTCGGGGTCGTGCTTGGCACGCAGCGCGTCGAGCCTGGCCATGTTCTCGTCGCCAGCGAACCGCGCGGGCCGCTTGCCGAGGTTCTCGTCGGCGAGCTGGATGCCGCTGGAGAGATGCTCCATCTCCGCCATTCGGTCACTCGCCCATGCCACGTTGATGGCGTCATCGGCCGGGTCCTCCCACGCCGCGTACAGGGCGATGTAGGTGTCGTCCTCGACGCTGTATGCCATGTCGGGCCTGGCCGGGCTCGGTCCCCAGTTCATCCAGAGCATGTGCGACGGCGCTTCCGGCAGCGTCCCGGCAATCCGGCGCAATCCCGGCAACAGCTCCCCGACCGGAGCGTGCGTCCACATGTTGTCGACCGCGTAGCGATGTCCATCGGGATAGGACTCGTGCGCCGCTGCGTAGAGGTCGGCGAGACGAACCTCCACGTTGGGCGCCGCTGCCTTCGCGCGCTCGCGGACCGGGCAGGTCTCGAGCAAGGCCAGCGCCTCGGCCGCCTGCTCGGCGCTCTGCGCCAGCACCGGGCCGGTCACCGCGACCTCCGGCTCGCCCTCGGCGTCGCGATGGAGAAAGACCATCAGCTCCATCTCACGAGCGACGCGAGGGCCGATCTCCCGCGCCCAGGCGAACACCTCCTCGAGGGTGTCGATCGGATAGAGATAGACACCGTTGGCGACGTGCTTGGGTTTCGGGTAGAGCCGTAGGTGGAAGCGAGCGACGGCGCCGAAGAATCCGGGTCCGGCGCCGCGCGCCGCCCAGAGCAGGTCGGCGTTCTGGCTCTCGTCAGCGCGGATCAGATCTCCGGCCGCGGTGACAACGTCGATCGCCTCGACGCTCATGCAGGCCGGGCCGTGGACCCGTCCGTTCCAGCCGAAGCCGCCCTGCAACAGATAGCCGCCGAGGGCGACACCGGGACAGTGGCCAGCGGGAAAGAAGAGATCCTGCTCGGCGAGCGCCGCCAGCAGCTCGTCGCCGCGAACCCCCGGGCCGACGGCCGCCGTCATCGCCTCGGCGTCGACCTCAACCGAGTCGAGGCGGGAGACGTCGAGCAGCATCCCGCCGTCGCGCACGTGGTTGCCGGCCCAGCTATGACCGCCCGAGCGAACCCCGAGCTTCCAACCACGCTCGCGCGCGAGCCGTACACCTTGGACGAGGTCCTCCTCCCCCTTTGCTTGGACGACCAGATCGGGAAAGCGGGGCGGCGTGCGCCCGTTCCAGACCGTCGCCGAGCGAGCCTCCTCATAACCGGCCTCTTCCCGCGTGAAGATCTGACCACTGAATCCTCCCTCCATAGTCTGTTCCATATTACAGGCTAGACTTTCCACAATGCAGAACAAGATGAAAGCCCGACCTGCCCGCGATAGCCATGCCTGAGCCCGCCCGGCGTACCGGCGTCCAGGCGATCGCTCGTGCCGGCGCCGTGCTGCGGGCCCTCGAGGCCGAACCGCGCGGACTGGCCTTGGGCGAAATCGCCGCTGCGGTGGAGCTGCCCAAGTCGACCGTCCACAGGCTGGTCGCGGCGCTGGTGGAGGAGGACCTCCTCACCCAGGAGGCAGGCGGGAAGATACGCCTCGGCAACGGCCTCGCTCGTCTCGCCGCCGCCAGTCGCGAGGCACTGGCCGATCGCCTGCGACCCGTCCTCCTGGACCTCCGTCGCGAGCTGGACGAGACGGTCGACCTTGCCGTGCTCGATGACGACGCGGTGCGCTTCGTCGACCAGATCCCCGCCCCACGACGCCTCCACGCCGCCGCTGCGGTCGGTGAGCTGTTCCCGCTTCACTGCACGGCGAACGGCAAGGCGTTGCTCGCAGCGATGCCCACGGAGGAGGCCACCGCTCGCCTCCCCGTGCCCCTGCCCCGCTTCACCCCGAAGACGATCGTCTCGTGCGAGAAGCTGCTCGCCGAGTTGGCGCAAGTGCGCAGCACGGGCGTCGCCTTCGACCACGAGGAGCACACCGAGGGCATCTGCGCCGTCGGCGCCATCGTCAGCGATCCCGACGGCGCGGCCGCGGCTATCTCCGTCCCAGTCCCCAGCCAGCGCTTCGGCGGCCGCGAAGAGATCCTCGCCGACGCCGTCCGCCGAGCCACCGCGAACGCCTCGAAGCTGCTCACGTCCGGCTAAGGTCGCCTAGTGGACAGTCCCCTGCTGACCTCGGTGATCGTGCCTGCGGCGATCGCGGTGATCATGTGCAGCCTCGGGATGACCCTGACGACGGCCGACTTCCGCCGCGTCTTCGTCGCCCCGCGCGGGATTGCGATCGGGATGCTCAACCTCGCGCTGATCTCGCCGCTGCTGGCGCTGTCGATGGCCGAGCTGTTTGACCTGCCGCCCGAGCTGGCCGTGGGCCTGGTCCTGCTCGGAGCCTCGCCCGGCGGAATGATGGCCAACATGCTCACCCACCTCTCGCGTGGGGATACGGCGCTCTCGATCTCGATGACCGCGATCAGCAGCGTCGGCGCGATCGTCACCGTGCCGCTCTTCCTCGCCCTGGCCGCGGGCCACTTCGGCGCCGAGGACGTCGGCGATGCGAGCATGCTCGGCGTCGTCGCCCGGGTCTTCGCCATCACCATCGTCCCGGTTGTGATCGGCATGACCCTGCGCCAGCGCTATCCAGAGCGGATCGATGCCGTTTACCCCCGCTTCCGCGACATCTCGCTAACCCTCTTCGGCCTGGTCATCCTCGGCGCGATCGCCAGCGAGCACGACACCGTCGCCGAGAACGCGCTCGCTGTCGGGGGCGCCGCGCTCGCGCTGAACGTCGCCGCGATGTCGATCAGCTTCGCGATCTCGAAGCTGGCGCGGCTCGGCGATCGCCAGGCGACGGCGATCTCGCTCGAGCTCGGCATCCACAACGCGGCGCTGGCGATCGCGGTGGGCGGCTCGCTGGCGCCGGACCTGACGATCCCGGCCGCGGTCTACGCCTCCTTCATGCTCTTCACCGGAGGCGGCTTCGCCTGGCTGATGAGCAAGCGCAACGCCGACCCGGTGGGGCCCGTTACGTGCTCTGCCCCTGCCCTGCAGCAGGAGCGGGTTTGACTTTGACGAGGTCGACGACGTAGAGCAGGTCTTCGTTGGGGCCGATCAACCCTTTGACTCCGGCTTTCCCGAACGCAAGCTTCGAGGGCGCCACCAGTTCACGACGCCCGCCTTCCTTCATCCCCTCGATCCCCTGTTCCCAGCCGGCAGCCACTTGCCCCGAACCGAGTTTGAAGCTGTACGGTTCGCCGCCCCACGACGACTCGATTTCTTTGCCGTTTTTGTTGAGAACGACGATGTAGTGGACGGTGACTTCGGTCCCCGGCGTCGCTTTTGCCCCGGTCCCGACCACCAGATCCGTCTTTTCCAGCCCGTTCGGCTCCGCACCCGGCGTGAACTCGATCCTGGGCTTCGTCTTCCCGACTTCGGATGCTGCGGTTGCAGTGCTGGATCCGTCTGCGCCGGACGCTGAGCTGGACTCATCGCTGCTCACGACCAGGCCAAGGCAGACGAGTATCACCAGAATCGGAATAATCACACAGAATATTTTAAGCGAATCGAGCCCACAGGCCAGCTTCGTGGCCGGCGGCTATGCTCACCGCCGATGGGCCTCAACCTCGCATCGCTGCTTACCGAGAGCGCGGAGCGCTCGTCCGACGCACCGGCGATCCGGCTCGGCGAGGCCGAGCTGAGCTACGCCGCGCTTGACGAGGGCAGCGCCCGTCTGGCAGCGCTGCTGCGCGAGCAGGGGGTCGAGCCGGGTGACCGGGTCGGCGTGATGCTGCCCAATGTCCCCGACTTTCCCGTCGCCTACTACGGCGTGCTGCGCGCCGGCGCGATCGTCGTACCGATGAACGTGCTGCTGAAGCGGCGCGAGATCGCCTTCTACTTGGAGGACTCGGGCGCGAAGCTGCTGCTCGCCTGGCACGGCTTCGCCGAGGAGGCCCGCGAGGGAGCCGCCGATGCAGGCGCCGAGCTGGTCGAGGTCGAGCCCGCCGCCTTCGCGGCGACCCTGGCGGAGCTCGAGCCGGCGCCGGAGATCGCCGAGACCGCAGCGGACGACACCGCGGTGATCCTCTACACCTCGGGCACGACCGGCAAGCCCAAGGGCGCCGAGCTGACCCATGCCAACCTCGGGCGCAACGCCGACGTCTCATCGCGCACGACCTGCGAGATCGCCGGCGGCGACGTCGTCCTCGGCGCCCTCCCCCTCTTCCACTCCTTTGGCCAGACGGTCGCGATGAACGCCTCGCTCAGGGTCGGCGCCTGCCTCACCCTGGTGCCCAAATTCGATCCGGCCGAGGCGCTGGCGACGATGCAGCGCGACCGCGTCACCCACTTCTACGGCGTGCCGACGATGTTCGGCGCCCTCCTCCACCACCCCGAGCGCGAGAGCTTCGACACCTCCTCGCTGCGCACCTGCATCACCGGCGGTGCCTCGATGCCGGTCGAGGTGCTGCGCGGCTTCGAAGACGCCTTCGGCGCGGTCGTGCTGGAGGGCTACGGACTCTCGGAGACCTCACCCGTCGCCTGCTCCAACCATCCCGAGAAGGAGCGTAAGCCGGGCTCGATCGGCACCCCGATCGAAGGGGTGGAGATGCAGATCGTCGACGAGAACGACCAGCCGGTCGCCCAGGGCGAGGTCGGTGAGATCGTGATCCGCGGGCACAACATCATGAAGGGCTACTGGCAGCGCCCCGACGCAACCGAGGAGGCGATGCGCGGGGGCTGGTTCCACAGCGGCGACATGGCGCGCACCGACGAGGACGGCTACTTCTTCATCGTCGACCGCAAGAAGGACCTGATCATCCGCGGCGGCTACAACGTCTACCCCCGCGAGGTCGAGGAGGTCCTCTACGAGCACCCGAAGATCCGCGAAGCGGCCGTGGTCGGCGTCCCCCACGACGAGTGGGGCGAGGAGATCGGCGCCGCCGTCGTCCTCATGGAGGGTGAGGAGCTGGGTGCCGAAGAGGTCAGCGCCTACGTCAAGGACCGCATCGCGGCCTACAAGTACCCGCGCGTCGTCTGGTTCCTCGACGACCTGCCCAAGGGCCCCACGGGAAAGATCCTCAAGCGCGAGATCGAGATTCCGACGACCGTCTGAACGGCGGGCTCGGAGCATTTGCGAGGCGTCAACCAGCGAAACTGGCTGACCAGCCAGTTTCGCGATAACCTTCGCGGTGGCAGCCACTCGCCCCACTCCCTGGGGCCCGCACCCGAAGGAGAAAGATGAGCGTTGCATCCCAGAGCCTGATGGACAACATCACATACGAGGACCTCTACAAGCGCTGGGAGCAGGGGAACTGGAGTGCCTACGACATCGACTTCTCCGAGGACCGCAAGGGCTGGGAGGCGCTGAGCGACATCCAGCGCCGCTCGGCGATGTGGATCTACTCGATGTTCTATTACGGCGAGGACCGGGTCGCCGACACCCTCGCCCCCTACATCACCGCCGCGCCGACCGAGGAGCAGTCCTATTTCCTCGCCACCCAGCAGGTCGACGAGGTCCGTCACTCGATCTTCTTCCACCGCTTCTTCAAGGAGGTGATCGGGGTCGGCGGCGACTCGATCCAGCAGACCCTCTCCTCCACCATGCCGCAGCTCAACTGGGGCTACCGCGGCATCTTCGACCGCCTCGACCTGATGGCGGAGGAACTGCGCAAGGACCGCTCGCTGCCCAAGTACGCGCAGGCGATCACCCTCTACCACCTGATCGTCGAGGGCAGCCTCGCCCAGCCCGGCCAGCACTTCATCGAGGACTTTTTCGCCTCCGAGGAAACGATGCCCGGCTTCAGCGCCGGTATGGGCAACGTCTCCAAGGACGAGCAACGGCACATCGGCTTCGGCGTCAAGGTCCTCTCTGAGCTGCTCGCCGAAGGGGCCCCGGGCTGGGAGGAAAACCGCGCCGCCGTCGTCGAGCTACTGCGCGAAACGCTGCCCTACGGGCCGGCGGTGTTCTACCCGCCCAACCTCGATCGCGAGTACACCGAGTGCTACGGCTTCAGCCTCGAGGACATCTTCGCCTTCGGCTTGAAACTGATCCGTCAGCGCTGGCGCACGATCGGCTACCCGACCGAGGAGATGCCCCCCGGCGTCTTCCCCTTCGACCCCGAGGCGACACCGGAGGAAGTCGCCGAGCGCCAGGTGAAGCTGATGGAGGCCGGCGTCCTCGGCCCGCCGAACGGCGCGACGCCCGACGCCTCGCCCGAGACGCAGCGCCTCTACTTCGACGTGGTCAAGCGGGTCGCCGACCCGGCGGCCGCCAACGGCTCGCCACTGGTCTACCAGTACCGCTTCAGCGACGCTGACCCCTGGCACATGACGCTCGACAACGGCTCGACCCGGGCTGAGCCGGGCGAGGCGCCCAACCCGACCCTCGTGCTGGAGGCGAGCTGGGGCGACTTCGTCGCCATGGGCAAGCCGGATGCCAGCCCGCTCAAAATGATCGTCCAGCGCCGCATCCGCCCCCGCGGCAAGCTGCGCGAGATCGCCCGCCTGCGCAAGGTCTTCCGCTAGCCGTCCCCTACGAGATCGGCGGGCGTTTATCCGCCCAGGGGCGCTCGGCCTCTAGCTGGGCGGCGAGTGAGAGCAGGGTCGCCTCGTCGCCGGGGCGGCCGATCAACTGGACTGCCAGTGGCATGCCATCGGCGGCAAAGCCAGCGGGGACCGACATCGCCGGGTTGCCGACGTGGTTCCAGGGGACGCAGTAGGGATAGAAGCGGCTCATCCCCAGCACGGTGCTGAGGGCACCGCGTCCCTCCCAGCGCCGCACCGGCAGCGCCGTGCCGCCCATCACCGGCGTGATCAGCACGTCGTGGGAGTCGAAGATCGCGTTGACGCGGGCGGCGTCGGCCGCCTCGGCTCGGCGCGCCCGCTCGAAGAGGCCGTCCGGGATCAGTCGCCCCAAGCGGGCGAAGCCGCGCGTGCGCCGTTCCAGCCGCTCCCGATGCGGCACCCGGGCGGCGTCTTCGGCGATCCCACGCAGGTAGCGGGGCGTGATGTTGTTGCCGATCCCGCCCCAGGTCGGGTCGCGCTGCTCGGCGTCGTGCCCGAGCGAGCGCAGCAATTCCGCGGTCTCGGCGACCGCCCCCTTGACGACCTCGTCGACGCTCGGCGGGGCGGCGGCGCGCGGCGGGGCGGTCGACCAGGCGATCCGCAGCTTGCCGGGCGGGGTCTGCGCCGCCTCGACGAAGGAC
>JBAREU010000041.1:0-5617 GCA_049796515.1 Solirubrobacterales bacterium | reverse complement strand
GGGACACCGAGCGCGGCGCCGGGGAAGCGCAGGCGCAGGTTGGCACCGCCAACCCGCATGTCGCAGGCAATCGCGATCTCGGCGCCGCCGCCGACAACGTCGCCGTGGCAGGCGGCCACGGTCGGCTTGGGGAAGGCGACGATCGCGTCGTAGAGGTCGGCGAAGAGCTGCATGCGGCGGACCTTGCCCTCCTCGTCGAGCTGCTCCTTGACGTCGGCGCCGGCGGAGAGGCCCATCTGGTCAGAGGAGCTGACGACGAGAACCCGCACCGCGTCGTCGTCGCGCGCCGTCGCCAGGTGCCCGAGCATCTCCTCGAGCATGCGGGTATCTATCGCGTTGCGCGCCTCCGGTCGCTCGAGCCGCAGCAGCGCGACCCCCTGGCCGTCGACCTCGTAGCTGGTGCGTGCGTCGCTCATTCGGCCGGGGAACCTAGCCGTTCGACCAAGCGCTCGGCCTCCTCAGCGGCGCGGCCGACCAGTGCTTCGACCTCGGCGCGGGGCTCGCGGAAGCGGCCCAGCACGTAGGCGGAGACGATCTGCGGATCGGTCGAGTCGGGCCGGCCGACACCGACCCGGACCCGCCAGAAGTCGGCGCTGCCCAGGCCCCGCTCGAGGCTCTTGAGGCCGTTGTGGCCCGCCAGGCCGCCCCCCAACCGGCTCTGCACCTCGCCGAAGGGCAGGTCGATCTCGTCGTGGAGGACGACGACGCGGTCGAGCGGCGCCTTGAGCGAGCCGCGCGCCGGCCCGACCGAGTTGCCGGAGTCGTTCATGTAGGTCTGCGGCAGCAGGATCGCGACGCGTGGGCCGCCAGGCCCGGTGCGCCCCTCGGCGATCAGGCCGCCGAACTTCTTCCTCGCTCGCGGCAGCCCCCAGCGGCGCGAGAGCTCTGCCGCCACCTCGAAGCCGAGGTTGTGGCGACTGCCGGCATGCTCCTTGCCGGGGTTGCCGAGGCCGACGATCAAGATGCGGTCGCCCTGCTCGGCCTCGCCCCCGCCGCGGGCTGCGCGGCGGCGGAAGATCGACATGACGCTTGGCTACTCCCCGCCGGAGTCGCCCGAGTCGCCGCCCTCACCCTCGGCGCCCTCCTCGGCGGCAGGGGCCTCGCCCTCCTCGCCGACGAGCTCGGCTTCCTCCTCGACGGAGGGCTCGGGCTCTTCCTCGACGCGTGGCGGTGAGAGGGTGGCGATCGTCACCTCGTCGGGATCGTCGGCGACGAACTTGACGCCCTCGGGGGGCGTGATCGTCGAGAGCTGAAGCGTGTCGTTGATCTCCATCGCGGAGACGTCGGCGACCAGCCGCTCGGGAATGTCGGTCGGCAGCGCTTCGACGGTGATCTCGCGGGTGACGTGCTCGAGCACACCACCACCCTTGACGCCGGGCGCGGTCTCCGTGCCCTCGAGCTCGATCGCCACCTCGGCCTGGATCGCCTCGTCGAGCTTCACTTCCTGCAGGTCGATGTGCTGGAGATTGCCCCGCACCGGGTGCATCTGCTGCTCCTTGACCACCACCGGCACGGCTTTCGAGCCGTCCAGCTCGAGATCGAACAGCGCCTGGCCGCCGGCGAGGACCGTGCGCACGTCGCGTTCAGCGACCTGAAAGGCGCGCGCGTCGGAGCCGCCGCCGTAGACGACGCCTGGCACGAGGCCCTCACCGCGCAGGCGGCGCGAGCTGCGCGAGCCGAAATCGGTGCGCGGAGCGGCTTTCAACTTTTCGCGAGTACGAGCCATTCGGACGGGAGAGGGTACAACTTCAGGCGTGGCGGACGATTCGAAGATCCCCAAGGGCCGGATTCGGCGCTCGGCGAAGCTGGGCTCAATCGTCGGCGTGCAGGGCGCCCGCTACGCCGGCACCAAAGCCGCCAACGTCGCCCGCTCCGAGGAGGAGAGCAAGGAGAAGCTCGAGCAGCGTCACCTGGAGACGGCGATGAAGATGGTCGGCGCGCTCGGCCAGATGAAGGGTGCGGCGATGAAGCTGGGGCAGTTCGCCTCCTTCATCGACACCGAGTTCCTACCCGACGAGTACCGCGAGATCTACCAGGAGCAGCTGGCGAAGCTGCGCACCTCGGCACCGGCGATGCCCTGGGAGAAGGTCGAGAAGGTGCTGCTCGAAGAGTACGAGGGCGAACCGGTCTCCGAGCTCTTCGCCGAGTTCGAGCACGAGGCCTTCGCCGCCGCCTCGATCGGCCAGGTGCACCGCGCCGAGCTGCTCGACGGTCGCCGCGTCGCGGTCAAGATCCAGTATCCGGGCATCGCCGAGGCACTCGACGCCGATCTGCGCAACGCCGGCACGATCGTCCGCCTCGCCCGTGCCCTCGCCCCCGGCCTCGACGCCAAGGCAATCGCCCACGAGATCCGCGAACGGGTGATGGAGGAGCTCGACTACGAGTACGAGGCGCAGAACCAGCGCTCCTTCTCGCGCGCCTACCGCGACCACCCCTTCGTCTACGTGCCGGAAGTGATCACCCGGCTCTCGCGCCGCCGCGTGCTGGTCACCGAGTTCGTCGAGGGGCTCGACTTCGAGCGGATCAAGCAGCTGCCGCACGAGGAGCGCAGCCGCTTCGGCGAGATCGTCTTCCGCGGCAACCTCGGCTCGATGTTCAACCTGCAGCACTTCAACGCCGACCCCCACCCCGGCAACTACCTGCTGATGGCGGACGGACGGGTCGCCTTCCTCGACTTCGGCATGACCAAGAAGCTCGACCGCGAGCAGATCGTGCTCGAGCAGCGCGCCTTCGACGCCGCGTCGCGCGACGATCCCGAAGCGTTCCGCGAGGCGCTGCACGATCTTGGCTTCGTCAAGAACCCCTCCAAGCTCGACGCCGAGCGACTGCTGGAGCACATGGGCGCGGTCGGCGGCTGGTACATCGAGGATCGCGAGATCGAGATCACGCCGAAACGGGTGATGAAGATCATCGAGTCGACCAACGACCCGCGCTCGGAGTACTACGACCTGATGCGGCGCGAGTCGATCCCCGCTGACGAGCTGATGGGGCGGCGGATGGAAATCGGCGTTGTCGCCGTGCTCGGTCAGCTCGGCGCGAAACGCAACTGGCACCGGATCATGCGCGAGTGGGTCTACGCAGATCCGCCTGCAACCGAGCTGGGCGAGCAGGAGTGGGAGTACTTCGAGGGAAGAGGTGTCGACAGATTCCCGGGACTGGCGAGCACCGCCTGATAGGAGAGATGAGATGAGCAGGATTCGGCGTGGCTGGGCGTTGACGAAGAAAAGCTGGGGTCTGCTGCGCGAGAACCGCGAGCTGCTCAGCTTCCCGCTCTACGGCGCCGCGGCGACGATCGTCACCGCCGCGATCGTGGTCGGCCCGGGCATCTACCTGATCGACGACGGGCAGGTCGCCCTCGGCGGCCCGTTGGCCGTGATCGGCTTCTACCTTCTCGCCCTGATCGGCATCTTCTTCAGCGTCGGCCTAGCAGCGACCGCCAATCTGATCTTCCACGGCCGCGAGGCGACCGTCGGCGACGGGATCGCCGTGGCGCGCAGCCGCTTCCCGCAGATCGCCGGCTGGGCCGCAGTCTCCACCGTGGTCGGGCTGGTGCTCAGCGCCCTGGAGAACCAGGGCATGCTCGGCCAGATCTTCAGCCGCGTGCTCGCCGTCGGCTGGTCGCTGCTCACCTTCCTCGCGGCGCCCGTGATCGCGCTTGAGGGAACCGGCCCGTTCGAGACGCTGAAGCGCTCCTCGAGCCTGTTCAAATCGCGCTGGGGCCAGCAGATAACCGGCAACATCGCGATCGGCGGCGCCGTCTTCCTCTTCGGCATCCTGCCGAGCATGCTGGTGATCGGAGCGGGGGTCCTGATCTGGGCAACGGCGAGCTTCGTCGGCGCCCTGCTCGTCGTCCTCGGCGTGATCGGCTTCGCGATCGCGGTGCTGATCTCCAGCGCCCTGAGCGGCATCTTCGGCGTCGCCCTCTACCGCTACGCGATCGACGGCGAGGCGGTCGGCGGCTTCACGCCGGAGGAGCTGGAGTCGGCGGTGAAGGCCAGAAAAGGCGGCCGCAACGCCCCGCCGACGGCGACCCCAGGCACGGTCTAGCCGGCGAGCTTTCGGTTACCCGCCCATGGCGCGGGTAACCGAAAGCTCGATCGAGTGAAGCCTCAGCGCGTCTGCACGGTGAAGGAGACTGCGGCAAGCGGTTCGCCGGCAACGAATACCCCAGCTTTGCCCAGCGGCGTGGCGAAGGTGTCGTTGAGGGCAGCGGCGATACCGGCGTCGAGCATCGCGATCGCCCCCCGCGCCGCGATCGACCCGGTGGCGGGGTCGACGTGCGACGCGCCGCTATTGACGTCCACATTCGCCAGCTGGCCGCCGCCGAACAACCCGGTGGGCAGGTTGATCGCCGCGTCGAGGCGATCCGATTCGAGGGTCAAGATGATGGCGATGAAGCGCGCCTGTTGCACTTGTTCGGGCAGGGGGCCTTCCTGCAGCAACGCGAAGCCGCTTTCGCCGAACAGGTTCCCGCGCAGGAGATCCGGGGAGATGGCACCCTGGAATATCGGCAGCACCAGGGTTGAGCCGGCGAGCGCCGCCGATTCCGCCGTCGAGATGGCGACGCCGAGCGACTCGAGCTTGGCGAGGAAACCGGGGTCGAAGACGAGTTCGATCGTGCCGCCGCGAACCCCCACCGTTTCCGGTCGCACGATCGTGTCGGCGGCCGCCAGGCGCCGGCCCGCTTGGAAGACGCCGTCCAGGTCCAGCCGCCGGTTTAGCAGGTTCGCCGCCCGCTGGGTCAACCTCAGGTTCAGCGCAACCGCGATGTCGAAGCCATCCCAACCGGCGCTGGTGTCCTCGACCGTGGCGATCGTCATCTCCCTGCCGCCGATCTTGGCGCGCAACCAACGCTCCGTGGTGTTGAGGATGAGGCGCGTGACCACCACCTTTCGCTTGCGAACCTGGAGCTTGATCCCACCCTCGTAGAAGAGATAGCCGCTGCCGTAGGTCGCCTCGATCTGGCCGCTGCTCGCCGGGAAGCTCAGGGCTCGGCGACGGGCCGTGCCCGGTTTCAGCGCGCGCAGGTGCACGTCGTTCGCCCTCAGCCGCTCATACAAGGACCGGCTCAGCTCGAGCGTCGTCGCACCGACCGGGATCGGTTCGGCAGCGGCGCGTGCCGGAACGAAGCCGAGGGCGAGCAGCGCCGCGAGAGCAATCGTGGTGGCCAGCCTGGCGAGCAAGTCGGCCACCCTAACCGCGCTCGCCGCTCGAAGTTGCAGTCGACGCCCCGCCGTGTGGTCAAATCCTCGCTCCATGCCCGAGCTCGAGATCCGCAACCTGAGCAAGCGCTTCGGTAAGACCGTCGCCGTCGACGACCTCTCCTTCACCGTCGAGGCGGGGCGCGTGACCGGGTTCCTCGGCCCCAACGGCGCCGGCAAGACGACCACGATGCGGGCGCTGCTGGGTCTGGTTCGACCCAGCGCCGGCGAGGCCCTGGTCGAAGGGCGATCACCCGCGGAGATGGTGGAGCCGCTGCGTACGATCGGCGCCGCGCTGGAGGCAACCGCCTTCCACCCCGGCCGCAGCGGCCGCAACCACCTGCGGGTGCTCGCCGCCTCGGCGGGAATCCCCGCCGCCCGCGTCGACGAGGTGCTGGAGATGGTCGAGCTAAGCG
>JBAREU010000040.1:0-4198 GCA_049796515.1 Solirubrobacterales bacterium | reverse complement strand
GCAAGCGCCGCGAGCAGCTCATCTCTGTCTGCTCCAAGCGCGACGGCACGATGCTCGAAGGCGCTCCTCGTCGTCGCGAGCGAGAAGGCGACGTCGATTAGATCGAGGTCTGAGTTCTGCTCGATGTGATCTGCGAGTCGCTTGGCTGCATCGGCCAGGGCGGGCTCGGCTTTGGCCGAGAGGACGAGGGGGATCTGATCGGGGAGGGGTTGGGCGGGAACCTCTCCCCCCTCGCCGTCTGAGCTCACTTCATGCGCGAGGGGCTCAGACTTAGGCGCCTCCTCCAAGATCACGTGGGCGTTGGTGCCGCTTACGCCGAAGGAGGAGACGCCGGCGCGGCGGGGGCGGCCGTTGGCCTCCCAAGGCACCTGCTCGGTGAGCAGCTCGATCTCCCCCGTCTCCCAATCGACCTTGGAGGAGGGCGTATCGACGTGCAGGGTCTTCGGCAGGACGCCCCTGCGCATCGCCTCGGTCATCTTGATCACGCCCGCCACACCGGCCGCCGCCTGGGTATGGCCGATGTTCGACTTGATCGAGCCAAGGCGCAGCGGCTGCTCCCTGTCCTGGCCGTAGGTGGCGAGCAATGCCCCTGCCTCGATCGGGTCGCCGAGGGTGGTGCCGGTGCCGTGTGCCTCGACCGCGTCGACGTCCTTTGACTCCAAACCGGCGTTTGCCAGTGCCTGGCGGATCACCCGCTCCTGGGAGGGACCGTTGGGGGCGGTGAGGCCGTTGGAGGCGCCGTCCTGGTTTACGGCCGAGCCTTTGAGGACGGCGAGGACCGGGTGGCCGTTGCGGCGGGCGTCGGAGAGGCGCTCGAGGACGAGCACGCCGACGCCCTCGGAGAAGCCGGCGCCATTGGCGGCCTCGGCGAAAGCCTTGCAGCGTCCGTCGGGAGCGGCGCCGCGCTGGCGAGTGAACTCGATGAAGATGCTGGGGGTGGCGAGGGTCGTCACCCCGCCCGCCAGCGCCAGCGTGCACTCTCCCCCTCGCAGCGCCTGCGACGCCAGGTGCATCGCCACCAGCGAGGAGGAGCAGGCGGTGTCGACGCTGATCGCCGGACCCTCAAGCCCGAGGGTGTAGGAGACGCGGCCCGAGACGATGCTCGCGGTCCCCGTGGAGACCGAGCCGTAGTCCTGGTACATCACCCCAGCGAAGACCCCCGTCGGGGTCTTGCGCAGGGAGGTCGGGTCGATGCCGGCGTCCTCGAGCGCTTCCCAGCACGATTCCAGCAGCAACCGCTGCTGCGGATCGGTGACCAGCGCCTCGCGCGGGGCGATGCCGAAGAACTCGGCGTCGAACTCGTCCGCACCGGTGAGGAAACCACCCTCGCGGGTGTGGCTGGTGCCGGAATTGCCATCGGGGTCATAAATCCGCGCCAGGTCCCAGCCGCGGTCGGCGGGAAACTCGGCGATGCCGTCGCGGCCCTCGGACACGAGTTGCCAAAGCTCGGCGGGTGAGCTGACGTCCCCTGGGTAGCGACAGGCCATGCCGACGATCGCGATCGGCTCCTCGCTGGCCTGGGCGCGGACGGCGATCTTCTCCGCACCTCCACTCGCGGTCGCTTCGGCCAATAGGTGCTCCCCCAGCGCGGCCGAGCTGGGGTAGTCGAAGACGACGGTCGCCGCCAACCGCAGGCCGGAGATCGCGCTCAGCCGGTTGCGCAGTTCCAGGGCGCTCAACGAGTCGAAGCCGAGCTCGCGGAAGGCTTTCTGCGGTTCCACCTCCGCCCCCGAGGCATGGCCGAGGACCGCGGCGACCTCCTCCCTGACGAGCGCGAGGACGTGGCTCTCCCGCTCCGCCTCGGGCAGAGATGCGAGCTTCTCCGCCAGCGAGCCCGAGGCGACGCTGCGCCGCCTGGGAGCACGCACCAGGCCGCTGAAGATCGGCGGCAGGGCCCCGGCGGAGGCCAGTGCCCTGAGGCCCGGCAGGTTGAGCGGAACCGCCAGAACCTGCGCCCGACCGAGGTCGAGAGCGGCGTCGAGGAAGTCGAGCCCCTGCTCGTCCGTGAGCGGCTCGATCCCACCGCGCCGCATCCGCGCCAGATCGGCCTCGGTCAGGTCCGCGGTCAGATCGCTGCGCTGCTCCCAGAGGCCCCAGGCGATCGAGGTCGCAGCAAGACCTTCGGCCCGGCGTCGCTCGGCGAGGGTGTCGACGAAGACGTTGGCGGCGGCGTAGTTGGCTTGGCCGGGGCCGCCGAGCACCCCCGAAGAGGAGGAGAAGAGGACGAAGGCGGAGAGGTCCATCTCGGCGGTCAGCTCGTGTAGGTGCCAGGCGGCGTCCACCTTGGGCGCGAAGACCTTCTCGACCTGCTCCGCACCGAGTGAGTCGACCGTGCCGTCGGCGAGCGCCCCAGCGCAATGGACGACGGCACCGAGCGGGTGCTCGCTCGAAATCGAGTCGAGTGACTCGGCCAGTGCCTCGCGGTCCGAGACGTCACAGGCGACAACGTCGACCTCCGCACCCAACCCTTCGAGCTCAACCCGAAGCTCCGCTGCCCCTTCCGCTTCGAGCCCAGCGCGGCTGAGCAGCAACAGGTGGCGGGCGCCGTGGCGCTCGGCGAGGTGACGTGCTGTGAGGGCACCAAGGACACCGGTGGCGCCGGTGATCAAGACGGTGTGCTCGGGGTCGAGCGTCGCGTTCGCCTCCTCCTCCTCCTCGGGCACTGAGGCGACACGCGCCAGACGGGGCGCCAACGCCTTACCCTCGCGCAGGGCCAGTTGGGGCTCCCGCAGACCGTGCGCGAGCGCGGCCGGCAGGGCGGCCTCCGAGGCCTCGCTGCCATCGAGATCGATCAGGGCGAAGCGACCGGGGTGCTCGGCTTGGGCGGATCGAACGAGACCCCAGATTGCCGCCGCGACCGGGTCGGGCGACTCGTCGCCAGCCGCGACGGCGCCCTCTGTGGTCAGGGCAAGGCGGAGTCCCTCTTTGGACTCGTCGGCGAGCCAAACTTGGACCGCCTCCAGAGTGTCGAGGGCTGCCTGGCGGGCTGCCTCGGCTGCCGAGCGGTCGTGCGCAGGCTCACAGAGCAGGACCTCGACCTCAGCGGGGGCCCCGTCCTGCTCGGGCAGGGCGATCTCGGTCCACTCGATGCCGAGCAGGCTCCGGGCAGACTGTCCGGCCCTGGGCCCAGCGCTCTCCAGCGGACGAGTGACGAGTGAAGCCGCAGTAGCCAATGGGGCTCCGGCCCCGTCCGCGATCGAGATCGATGCCCCACCCTCTCCGCTGAGGACGATCTCGACGCGCAGCTCGCTTGCCCCGGCCACCTGCAGGGAAAACCCGCTCCAGGAGAAAGGCAGTCTCACCTCCCCCGCGCCCCCGCTTGCACCCAGTGCAATGCCGTGAAGAGCCGAGTCGAGCAGCGCCGGGTGGATGCCGAAGCCCTGCGCCTCGTGGGCGGACTCCTCGGGCAGGGAGACCTCGGCATAGATCCGCTCGCCATCCCTCCAGGCGGCGGTGAGGCCCTGGAAAGCGGGACCGTATTCGAGCCCGTGCTCGGCGAGGACGTCATAGAGGTACTCGACGTCGAGAGCCTCTGCTCCTGCCGGGGGCCAGGGATCGAGCGGCTCGGGGGTCTGCGCGGTCAGCTCGGAGAGGACTCCGCCGGCGTTCAGGGTCCACTCCCCCTCGTCGCCCTCCACCCGCGAGTGGATCGCGAGCTCCCGCCGGCCGTCCTCAGCGGGCCCCGACACAGACACCTGCAGGGCGATCGCACCGTGCTCGGGGAGGACCAGCGGGGCCTGCATGGTCAGCTCCTCGATCGTCTCGGCGCCGGCCTGCTCACCGGCTCGGAGTGCCAGCTCGAGAAAGCCGGTGCCGGGGAAGATGACGGTGCCGGCGACGGCGTGGTCGGCGAGCCAGGGGTGGGTGGCGAGGGAGATGCGGCCGGTGAGCAGCAGGCCGTCCTCTTCGCCGGCGAGCTCGACCGCGGCCCCCAGCAGGGGATGATCGGCCGACATCTGCCCCGCCGCGGTCAGGTCGCCGACGCCAGCCGCCCCGGTGCTGAGCCAGTAGCGCTTCCGCTGGAAGGGATAGGTCGGCAGCGGTACGCGCTTGGCTCCCGTTCCCTTGAAATAGGCGCTCCAATCGACCGCCACTCCGTTTGCGTGTGCCCCGGCGAGGGAGAGGGCAAAGCGCTCGGGTCCCCCCTCCTCGCGCTTGAGGGTGGGCAGCAGTACCGCCTCGCTCGGGTCCTCCAGTA
>JBAREU010000039.1:0-6531 GCA_049796515.1 Solirubrobacterales bacterium | reverse complement strand
GCGGACCAGCGCCCCTTCGCGCTCCAGCTCGCGCAGAGCCGGCGTCGGGTCGATTCCGTAGCGGGCGGCGAGCTGCGCGGTCGGGAAGGGACCGTGGGTGCGGGCGTAGCGACGCACCAGGGCCCGCATCGCATCGGGATGGTCAGCGAGGAAGGTCTCCGGCAGACCGGGGGGCGGCGGCACACCGAGCGCGTCGCGGTAGAGGCCGGCGTCCTCGCCGGCGACGTAGCGCTCCTCGCCGCTGATCCTGATCGGGGCGACGCGTCGCTCGGCGACGAGCTTCTCCAGCATCGAAGCGGTCGAGTAGCCCTCGGCGACCCGTTCGTCGCACTCCGCCGCGGTCAGGTCGCCGACGTTGCGCAGCACCTGCTGCAGGGCGTCGCGATCCTGTGCCCGCCCGGCCTCGGCACGGTGCTGGAGCTGCGCCTCGACCTCCTCCAGCGCCTCGGGGTCGATCAGCTCGCGCAGCTCCTCCTGGCCGAGCAGCTCACGCAGCAGGTCGCGGTCGAGGGCTAGGGCGGCGGCGCGCCGCTCCGCGTTCGGCGTGTCCCCCTCGTACATGTAGGTGGCGACGTAGTCGAAGAGCAACGAGGAAGCGAAGGGGGAGGCGGTCGGCGTCTCGACCTCGACCAGGCCGAGCTTGCGCGAGTGCAGGTCGGTGAGGATCTGACGCAGCGAGGGCAGGTCGAGGACGTCGCGAAGGCACTCGCGGTAGGTCTCCAGCACGACCGGGAAGCGGGGGAAGTCGCGCGCCACTTCGAGCAGGCTCTGCGACTTCAACCGCTGCTGCCAGAGCGGCGTGCGCTTGCCGGGGTAGGCGCGTGGGATCAGCAACGAGCGCGAGGCGTTCTCGCGAAAGCGGGCGCCGAAGAGGGCCGAGCCGGAGAGCTCGCGCACGACCAGGTCCTCCAGCTCGTCGGGCTCGACCATGATCAGGTCGGCGGGCGGCGGCTCATCAGCGTCGGGCAGGTGGATGACGATGCCGTCGTCAGACCAGATCGCGTCCGCCTCGAGCTCCAGCTCCTCGCGGATCTTCTGCCCCAGGGCGAGGCCCCAGGCGGAGTGGACGCGGCCGCCGAAGGGCGAGAGGACGCAGAGCCGCCAGTCGCCGATCTCGTCGCGGAAGCGCTCGACCACGATCGTCTCGTCGGAGGGGACGACGCGGGTCGCCGTCTGCTGCTCGCGCAGGTAGGCGACGAGGTTCTCTGCGGCGCGACGATCGAGGTCGTACTCGGCGGCGAGCTCCTTGGGCTCGCGCGAGACCGCCTCGCGGGCGAAGGCGCCGATCGCCCTCCCAAGCTCGGCGGGGCGGCCGATCCCGTCGCCCTTCCAGAAGGGCACCGCGCCGGGCAGGCCGGGAGCGGGCGTGACGATCACCCGGTCGCGGGTGATGTCCTCGATCCGCCAGGTGGTCGCGCCGAGCAGGAAGGTCTGCCCCGGGCGAGCCTCGTAGACCATCTCCTCGTCGAGCTCGCCGACGCGGCGGCCGTCGGGCAGGTGAACGCCGTAGAGGCCGCGGTCGGGGATCGTGCCTGCGTTGGTGACGACCAGCTGGCGGGCGCCTTTACGGCCGTGCATCGTGCCCCGCGTACGGTCCCAGACGATCCGCGGCCGCAGCTCGGCGAAGCGGTCCGACGGGTAGCGCCCGTCGAGCATGTCGAGCACGTTCTCGAGCTGTTCGCGCGAGAGGTCGCCGAAGGGCTCGCTGGCGGTGACGAGGCGCTCGACCTCGTCGACCTCCCACTCGTCGAGGGCTGCCATCGAGACCAGGTGCTGGGCGAGGACGTCGAGTGGGTTCTGCGGGATGACCGTCTCCTCGATCGCCCCTTCGCGCATCCGTCGCGCAACCACCGCGCACTCGAGCAGGTCGGCGCGGAACTTGGGGAAGATGCGGCCGCGCGAGACCTCGCCCAGTGAGTGGCCCGCCCTGCCGACCCGCTGCAGGCCACGGCTGACCGACTTCGGCGACTCGACCTGGATCACGAGGTCGACGGCGCCCATGTCGATTCCCAGCTCCAGGGACGACGTCGCCACGAGGCACGGGAGCTGGCCCGACTTGAGCATCTCCTCGACCACGGTTCGCTCCTCGTGCGACAAGGACCCGTGGTGCGCTCGCGCAATCTCGGGCAAGGGACTGTCGTCCTGGCCGGCGGGTCCTGTCGCCGCAGGGGACCCACCGCCCCTTCCGGTAGCTAAAGCTTCCTCAGGGGCGGTTCCCCCTACGGCGCCACCCGCCGGAGGAGCGTTGCCCGCATGCTCGGTAGCCGGCAGTTCTTCAGGGGCTTGTTCGAGGGCAAGCTCGTTCAAGCGCTTGGCCAGGCGCTCGGCGGCGCGGCGAGCGTTGACGAAGATGATCGTCGAGGTGTGTTCGCGGACCAGCTTCAGCAGCTCGGGGTAGATGGCGGGCCAGATCGAGCGGACGTGGGCGTTGGGCTCACCATCGGCCGGGACGCCCTCCGAGTTGGGGAAGTTCGGCGCCCCCGGTTCGGACATGTCCTCAACCGGCACGACGATCTGCAGGTCCAGCTCCTTAGAGACGCCCGCATCAACAATCTCGCAATCCCGCTTAGGCCCAACGAGAAATTTTGCTATCCGCTCCAGAGGCCGCTGGGTCGCACTGAGCCCAATCCGCTGGACCCCATCCGCTTCTGCGGCGGGTGGCGGTGTAGGGGGGACCGCCCCTGAGGAAGCTTTAGCTACCGGAAGGGGCGGTGGGTCCCCTGCGCCGACAGGACCCGCCGCCCGAGACGCATGGTCCCTAACGAAGTGATCTAGCCGCTCGAGAGTCAGCGCCAGGTGCGAGCCCCGCTTGGACTGGGCGACCGCATGAATCTCGTCGACGATCACCGCTTCGGTCCCAGTCAGGATCTCGCGCGCCTGCGAGGAGAGGATCAGGTAGAGCGACTCGGGGGTGGTGATGAGGATGTCGGGGGGCGATTTGCGCATCGCCCGCCGTTCGGCCTGCGAGGTATCGCCGGTGCGCAGACCCACTGAGATCTCCGCCCCGATCCCGCGCAGCGGCGCCCGCAGGTTGCGCTCGATGTCGTAGGAGAGCGCCTTCAGCGGCGAGACGTAGACGATCTTCACCCCTTGGCCCAGCTCCGGCTCCCGGGCGAGCTTGTCGATGCCCCAGAGGAAGGCGGCTAGCGTCTTGCCAGAGCCGGTCGGGGCGCAGATCAGCGCGTTGGCGCCGCGGGAGATCGCCTCCCATCCTTCCGCCTGGGCAGGCGTCGGCCTCTCGAAGGAGGACTCGAACCAGCGCCGGACCGGAGTGCTGAAGGGCGCCAGCGGGTCGGATTTCGCGCTTGCTTTAGGGCGGGTGCTCAACCCACCGATCTTACGCGTATGCGACTAGCCGGCCCGGCCGCCGGTGAAACCGACGAAGGCGCGCCAGGATGGCTTGGGCACGAAGCCTTTGCTGAACAGGCCGGAGCCGTCGCAGAAGTTGCAGGCGCCGGGCAGGTCGTCGACCGAGAACCAGTAGACCCGCTGCAGGTGCCATTTGGCCTGTTTGGCGCGCAGCAGCCGGAAGGCGCCCCTAAGCTGTGCCGCCTGCCCGCCGAGCCCTTTGGCGAAGCTGTTGCCCGCCCGCGGGCGCTGCGAGCTCCAGCCCAGCTCGGTGATCCAGAGGCCCTTGGCGGCATCGCCGTTCGCTTTCAGCACCGCCCGGACCTCTTCGATCCGCGAGGTCAGGTTTTTGTAGCTGCCGGTATAGGGGTGCAGTGCGTAGCCGTGGAACTTGGACTTGATCCCCGGGGTGCTGCTGTACATCTCCTCGAGGAAGTCGGCGGCGAAGTAGGCCTGCGGTGGCTTGCGGTTGAAGGTCGCCTCGATCGGCCGCGCGAAGAGGCCGCCGAGCACGATCCTGGCTCCTTTGTCGGCGGCCTTTGCCGCACCGTAGGAGAGCGTCACGAGCTTGCCGTACTCGACCGGGTCGGGCCGCACGACGAAGTACTTGAAGTTCGCCTCGTTCCAGATCTGCCAGACGCGGATCGCCCGCTTCGGCAGTCCGGGATTCTCGCTCCAGAAGGTCCCGCGCGGCCCGTAGCGGGCGATCGCCTGGGCGACGAAGTTGCGCCAGCCGGAGCGTTGCGCCCCGCTGCGCACGGGCAGGAACTTCGGCGCGCTGACGGTTCCGCCCGAACCCGGCACGACCGCGGCGGGCACTGCCCAGCGCGGCGCACCCGTCAGGAACGGCAGCACGTCGATTCCCGCGGCGGCGGCAGCGCCGATGACCGCGTCGCTGGAGGAGAAGCTGTAAGGACCGTTGCGAACCGGCTGCACCGATTCCCACGAGATCGGGATGCGGATGCTGTCCACACCCCCCGTCTTCAGGCGCTGGAACTGTTCGCCGTTGGGCGTCAGCTGCGGCACGACGCCCCAGAAGTTGGCCGGGAGGGCGCTCGCTGGCGCGGCGGTCGTGGCGGCAGCGAGAGCGGCGATCGCCAGCGCAGCCGCCCAGACGCGCAGTCGCACCCCAAGGGCCCTTAGGCCCAGCGTCGCCAACCGCACCGGGCTAGCCCGCCTCAGGCGAGACGGAGGAGCCCGACGAAGCGCCCCGGTGGCGCCGGTACATCACTGCGCCGAGCGAGATCGCGGCGAGGGCGGCAATCGCGATCAGGATCGGCACCAAAGGGGAGGAGCCACCGTCGCCATCAGAGGAGGATGCAGCGGTGCCGCTCTCCGTTGCCTTGCCCGGACCGACCGCGCCGTTGTAGCCCTTGCCTGGGCTACCCTGCTGAGCGGCGTCGCCGCCGTTCGCAGTACCCGAGGCGTCGCCTGAATTCGACGATGAGCCATCTGCCGAAGAACCGCCGCCGGACGAGCCCGCGGAGCCGCCACCCGAATGCGCCGAACCGCCGTCGTTCGCCTTGGAGGAGCTGGCGGGGGGTTCCTGGCCACTAGGCGCCTTCTTGCCGGTTACCGTGGGTGGAGCGTCGGAGTACTGGATCCCGCTGGAGTCTTCGGCCTGAGCGAGCACCGGAAAGCAGCCCAATGCGAGCAGAGCCAGCACTGACAGAGCGAATATCGAGCGGCCCCGGGCGGAGCCAGAAACTTGATGCGTTCCAAACATGGCGCGCAAGGTTAGAGGAAAGCGCGGCGCTACTCGCGCCAGTCGCGCTGATCGTCGGCCTGGCCCTAGCTGGGGGCGGCTACGACGTGGGCGACCGCCACATCGCCGGTCTCGCGGTGTGGCTGGTAGTCGTCGGCCTGATCGTCCTCGGCGCGGCGTCGCGGGCAACGCTGGCGCCCCCCTTCTACTGGGCCGTGGGTCTGATTGGCGGTCTTGCCCTGCTGTCTGCAATCTCATCATTCTGGTCGGGGTCGGTGGAGCTGAGCGCGATCGAGGCGGACCGCGTCCTGGTCTACCTCGGCGTCTTCCTAGCCGCATTCCTCATCGCCCAAACCGACCAAAGGCGCCAACGTTTCGCTGAAGGCCTGACTATTGCTGTCGCAGTGGTCGCCCTGCTGGGCCTCGGCAGCCGCCTGGCGCCGCATGTCCTCGACGTTTCCGGGGCGCTCGGCAGCGGGCCGCGGCTGCGGTATCCGCTCGGCTACTGGAACGCCAACGGGGCGATGTTCGGGATCGGCGTCGGCCTCATACTCTGGTCCAGCAGGCAGGCACTCTCGGCGACGCTGCGCTGGCTTGCCGTCGCGGCGCTTCCCGCGGTCCTGCTCGCCCTCTACTTCACCTACTCGCGCGGAGGCTTGCTGGCACTCCTGATCGCCGCCGGCTGCACGATCGCCCTTTCCCGCGACCGCCTCTGGCTGCTGGCCACCCTCGGTATCGGCGCCCTGGGGGCGCTGCCGGCCGTGCTGGCAGTGCAGGCGCGGCGCAGCCTCGCCGACAACTACTTCTCCCAGGGGACGGTCGACCAGGGCGCCGAAGTCCTCCTCTTCCTGCTCGGCGGCGTGCTTCTCGCCCTGGCGCTCTTCGCCGCGCTGCGCTGGGTCGAGCGGCGCGGCGGCCGGATCACCGGGCGGGCGCTGGAGCTCTCGCGCAGCCCGGCGCTGCTGCGCGCGATCGCGCTGGGCCTCGCCGTGTGCGCGATCGGCGTCGTGATCGCGATCGGAGGGCGCGCCTGGGACCAGTTCTCCAGCCCCGACGTGCAGTTCCCCAACCGACCCGAACAGCACTTCTCCGAACTGAGCGGCGCCGGGCGCCACGACTTCTTCCGCGTCGCGACCGACGCCTTCGGCGAAAAGCCGGTCCTCGGCAGCGGCGCCGGCACCTACGAGTTCGCCTGGGAGCAGCATCGCTCGATCGCCCAGCCAGTCCACGACGCCCACTCGCTCTACCTAGAGGCCTTCGCTGAGCTGGGCACGGTCGGTGGGCTGCTGGTCCTGGCCCTGGTCGGCTTGCTGCTCTGGACCGGCTTTTCCGCCTGGCGCGCCGCCTCCCATCCGCAGCGCGAGCGCTACGCGGCGCTCTTCGCCGCGATCCTCGCTTTCGCCGTCGTCGCCGGGCTCGACTGGTTCTGGGAGGTCGCTGGCTTCGGCGTCGTCTTCTTCCTCGCGGCGGGCGTGCTC
>JBAREU010000038.1:0-4759 GCA_049796515.1 Solirubrobacterales bacterium | reverse complement strand
CGACGACGGTGCCACCCGGGGGCACCTCGGCGACCGCCGCCATGCTCTCGTAGTAGCCCTTGATGTCGCCGCCCCAGATCGCCCGGCCGATCAGGCGGCTGAGGCGCGGTCGCTCCATGTAAGCGCTGAAGATCGTGCCGAACGCCGAGGCGTAGTAATCGTCACGCGCCATCGAGCCGGCAGTCTAGGTTCGGAGCATTTGTAAGGGCGATCGGCGTGCCGCTCGACGGAGTGCGGATACGCTGGCGCGATGAGCAAGTGGGGAGTGCTCGCGGTCCTCGCCACCGCCCAGTTCCTGATGGTCCTCGACCAGGCGGTGATGAACGTCGCCATCTCGCAGCTGGTCGAAGACTTCGACACCACGGTGACGACGATCCAGATGGTGATCGCCCTCTACGCCCTGGTCATGGCTGGTCTGATGCTGACCGGCGGCAAGCTCGGCGACCTCTGGGGGCGGCGGCGCGCCTTCGCGATCGGCCTCTGCATCTACGGCGTCGGCTCTGGCCTCACTGCCGCCTCCTGGAGCGTGCCCTCGCTGATGTTCGGCTGGTCGATCCTGGAGGGGATCGGCGCGGCGCTCGTGCTTCCCGCCCTCGTCGCCCTCGTAGCCGGCAACTACCAGGGCAGCGATCGCGCAGTCGCCTACGGGGTCCTGGGCGGCGTCGCCGGCGCCGGGATCGCGGTCGGCCCGATCCTCGGCGGCTGGGTCACCACCGACTTCACCTGGCGACTCGTCTTCGTCGGTGAGGTCGTGGTGGCGATCGGCATCCTGCTCGGCACGCGGCTGATCCAGGAGCCGGAAAGGGAAGACGCCTCGCCCCGACTCGACTGGGTCGGCAGCGTGCTCTCGGCCTCCGGCCTGGCGCTGATCGTCTTCGGCGTCCTGCAGGCGAGCAACTGGGGTTGGCTGAAGCCGCTCAACTCGCCGGTCGAGCCCTTCGGCTTCTCGCTGACCCCGTTTGTGATCGCCGCCGGCGCGCTGGTGCTGGCCGGGTTCCGCGCCTGGGAGCGGCGCCGCGAGCTGCGCGAGCTGGCGCCGCTGGTTCACTTCCGGCTCTTCTCGATCCCGTCGCTGCGCGGTGGCACCTCGATGCTGCTTGCCCAGAACCTCGTCCTGATGGGGATCTTCTTCACCATCCCGCTCTTCCTCCAGATCGTCCAGGGGCTGAACGCGCTCGAAACCGGCGTGCGGATGCTGCCCGCGTCGGTCGGCCTCTTCATCACCGCGATCGCCGGTTCGGCCCTGGCCTCGCGCTTTCCGCCCCGCACGCTGGTCCGGGCCGGGCTGCTCGTCACCTTCGCCTCCACCCTTCTGCTGCTCGACACGATCGAGCCCGAGCTCGACAACACCGCCTTCCTGATCGCGATGGGAGTGCTCGGCGTCGGGATGGGCCTGATCGTCTCCCAGCTCGGCAACGTGGTCCAGTCCTCGGTCGGCGACGCCGACCGCAGTGAGGCCGGCGGGGTACAGAACACCGCCCAGCAGCTCGGCTCCTCGCTCGGCACGGCGCTGCTCGGCGCGATCGTGATCAGTGGCCTGGTCACCGCCTTCTCGGCAAACGTCGAATCCGACCCGACGCTCTCCAAACAGGTCAACGACCAGGTCCAGGTCAAGCTCAGCGCCGGCGGCAGCTTCCTCGCCTCAGAAGAAGTGCGCAAGGGAGCCACCGCAGCCGGCCTCAACAACGAGGAAACCGACGCGCTGGTCGACAACTACGAGGACGCCCAGCTGACCGCGCTGAAGACCGCCTTCCTCTTCGCCGCCTTCCTCGTCCTCATCTCCTTCTGGTTCACCCGCCGGCTGCCGACGCGGCGTTTCGACGAACTTCAAGCGGGGACCGACCCGCCGCTTGTCGGGCCCCAGCGGGCCCCGACGGCCAACTTGACCAAGTAGGCGACGACCACGCCGACGATCACGAGCGGCGCCGAGCCAGGCCCGGCGGCGGAGGTGAGGAGGATGCCGAGCAGGGCAGCGGACAGCGGCAGGCCGAGCACCGACACCACCCCGGCGCCGATGCCCACCGCCACCGCGGGGGTGACGTCGAAGCCGGGCAGCTGAGCGGCCATCAGGCCGGCCGCCGCACCGAGGAACATCGCCGGGAAGACCGGGCCGCCGCGGAAGGAGCCGAGCGAGAGGCCATAGGCGACCCCCTTGAAAGCGCACAGCAGGGCCAGGGCCGAGAGCGACCAGGCGCCGGGGTCGGCGACCAGCGAGCCAAGCGCTCCCTGCCCGGAGAAGAGCACCTCCTCGACGCCCTTGTCCGTCGCTTCGGCAAAGCCGATCGCCAATCCCGCTACCGCGAGTCCAGCCGCCGGCAGCAGCAGGAAGGGCTTCGCCACAGCGAACCGCTGCGTCTCGCGCCCGAGGCGGAAGACCGCGAACATCGCGACCGCGATGCCAGCGGCGAGCAGGATCGACCAGCCGAAGTCGGCGAAGCCGGGGGTCTCGAAGGGCGGCAGTTTCAGCGTCGGGATCGAGATGTCAGCGGTGCTGAGGCCGGTCCACGACCCCATCCCGATCCAGACCAGCGAGCCGATTCCCGAGGCGAGCAGGCCGGGAACGAGTATCAGCGGCAGACGCGATCCGCCGATCCCAGAGGCCTCGATCAGGAGCACCGCGGCAATGATCGGCGAGCCGAAGAGGAGGGCGAGCGCGGAGAAGGTCGCCGACGCGGCCAGAACCTCGCCCACCTCGGGCGAGGCGTTGCTCCCCAGCCGCTGGGCGACGAAGATGCCGAGCCCGCCGCCGATCGCGATCAGGGGAGCCTCTGGCCCGAGCACCACCCCGAGGCCGATCGAGGCGAGGCCGGCGACGATCACGCCCGGCAATTCGATCGGCTGGACCGGCGAGGGGTTGAGGCCCTCGGCCGGGATGTGACCGCCGCGCCCAGGGAGGCGGACAATCGCCGCGGCTGCGATCACGCCCGCGAGCCCCAGCACCGGGAGCGACCACCAGAGCGGTTCGCCCTCGAAGCCGAGCGCTTCGGGCAGGTCGGTGAACACCCATTCCTGCAGGTGGAAGACCAGCTCGAGGAAGCCCCAGGAGATCAGCGCCGCGAGGACGCCGACGGGGGCGGCGATGGCGAGCAGCGCGAGGAATCGCCTGCTGCGGATGACGGCAAGGGGATCCGGGGCAGGTGCGGCGGCCTCAGCCACGCCGTGATCCTGGCAGGAATGCCGGTCGGCCGGCCGAACTCCATGGGATGAACCGCGAGCGGTGGCGGCAGCGTGCGCAGCGGGCCAGCGACGCCTTCGGGTTGGTTCTGCTGCTGGTCCTGCTCACCTACGTGCTCGCCTCGGTTCTCTCCAACCGCAGCTGGGGAGCCGTCCTGCTGACGATCGTCACCGGCGCCACCTCGGTCGTCGCGCTGACCAGCTCGCACGCCCGGCCGATCTTCGTCAGGCGGGCACTGATGCTCGCCGTCCTCGCGGTTCTCCTCGCCACGGTCTCCGCTGCGGCCGGCGGCCGGCACTGGCTGAGCGCCGCCAACCTCATCGAGATTGGCCTGCTCGCGGTGGCAATGGGGGCGGTGCTGCGACGTGTCCTCATCGCCGACAACGTCTCCTCGCGCACGATCCTCGGCGCGATCAGCGTCTACGCCGCGCTCGGCATCCTCTTCACCTGGGCCTACGGCCTGATCGACCGGCTCGAAGGCGGTGGCTTCTTCGGCGAGGGCGTAGCCGTCGAAGGAGGCGACTTCCTCTTCTTCAGCTACACGACGCTGACCACGACCGGCTACGGCGACCTGGTGCCGGCCGGGCAGGTCGGCCGCATGGTCTCGGGCCTGGAGATGATGATTGGCCAGGTCTTCCTCGTTACCCTCGTGGCTGGCCTGGTCAGCCTCTGGCGCCCCGGCGAGGGGCTGCTGCGGCGGCGCGCGAAGCGGACTGGCGAAGCGCCCGAGGTCAGCAGCAGCTAAGCGGCTCTCAGTCGGAGAGCTCGACGCGCTCGATCTTCTGCTCGGCGACCGGGCGATCGGATCCGTCGGTCTCGGTCTTCTCGATCGCGTCGACAGTCTCCATCCCCGCGGTGACCTGGCCGAAGACGGTGTGCTTTCCGTCCAGCCATGGCGCCGCCTCGGTGGTGACGATGAAGAACTGCGAACCGTTGGTGTTGGGGCCGGCATTGGCCATCGCCAGCGCCCCGCGGACGATCTTGTGCTCGTTGATCTCGTCCTCGAAGGTATAGCCGGGACCACCCGTCCCGGTCCCTTCCGGGCAGCCGCCCTGGATCATGAAGTCGGAGATCACCCGGTGGAAGATCAACCCGTCGTAGAAGCCGTCGGCGGCGAGCTTGCGGAAGTTCTCAACCGTCTTCGGGGCATCGGAGTCGTGCAACCCCAGCACGATCTCCCCGGCGTTGGTGTGGAGCGTGGCCTGTGACATGGCCGGCACCCTACCGACCATTTAGCCGAATTGGCGCCGTCGGACCCAGGTCAACCCGTCACTCGCACGGTCACCGGCTTGGAGGCACCGGGCGCGTAGGGCCAGCGCTCCTCGGCGAGGACGACCGCCCGCAAGCGGATTTGAGCGGTCCCGCTGACGTAGCGGAAGCGGTAGCTGGCGCGGAAGCGGCCGCTGTGGTCGCTGCGGGTCACCAGCACAGGTCGCCAGAGCCGCGCCTGGCTCTCGTAGTACTGGATGGCGACCAGCTTGCCGCGTCGCGGCAGCGGCGCGCCCCGATCGCGTACCCGACCCCAGAGGCGGACCGAGTCGCCGGTGCGAAGGCTGAGCGGGGCCGCGTTGAGGGTCGCCGCGC
>JBAREU010000037.1:0-5572 GCA_049796515.1 Solirubrobacterales bacterium | reverse complement strand
CTCGGCGCCCAGGCGCCGCGCGGCGTGCTGCTGTTCGGCCCGCCCGGGACCGGCAAGACGATGCTGGCGCGGGCAGTCGCCGCGCAGGCCGGCGTCGACTTCTTCTCCGCCTCGGGCTCAAGCTTCGTCGAGATGTTCGTCGGCAGGGGAGCCGCCCGCATCCGCCGCCTGTTCAAGGAGGCGCGCAAGTCGGGTCGCGCCGTCATCTTCATCGACGAGCTGGACGCGGTCGGGGGAGCGCGTAGCGGCGGCGGTGGTGGGGATGGCGGCTCAAGCGAGCGCGAGCAGGCGCTCAACCAGCTGCTGGTCGAGCTCGACGGCTTCGAGAAGGACCCGGGGACGGTGATCGTGATCGCCGCCTCCAACTACGTCGACAAGCTCGACAAGGCGCTGCTGCGGCCGGGCCGCTTCGATCGCCAGGTGCTGGTGTCGCCGCCCGACCGCGACGGCCGCGAGGCGATCCTGCGCGCCCATGCGAAGGGCAAGCCGCTCGGTCCCGACCTTGACCTGACCGACGTGGCGCGCAAGACGACCGGGATGACCGGTGCCCAGCTCGCCAACGCGCTCAACGAGGCGGCGATCATCGCCGGCCGGGCGCGCCGCAAGGCGATGGCCCGCGAGGACCTCGACGAGGCGCTGCTGCGCCAGTCGGTCGGCTCGCAGCAGGCGCGGCGGCTGAGCCCGAAGGAGCGGCGGATCGTCGCCTACCACGAGGCCGGGCACGCGCTCTGTCGCCGGTTGCTGGGCCTGGACCCGCCGGAGATCCTGAGCATCGTTCCGCGCGGACCGGCGCTCGGCTTCGTCGGCCACTCGCCGCAGGAGGACACCTACTTGAAATCGCGCGACGAGCTGCTCGATGAGCTGGTCACCCTGCTGGGCGGCCGTGCCGCCGAGGAGGAGGTCATGCATGCCTCCTACTCGGGGGCGGTCGACGACCTCTCCCGCGTGCACCTGGTCTGCCGGCAGATGGTCGCCGAGTTCGGCATGGGGGTGGCCCTGGACGCCGACGGGGCGCCGCCGATCGCACTGCCGACCGGCGACTACGCGCTCTCCGACCGCACCCGTCGCGACGTCGACGTGGCGGCGATGACGCTGGCCCGCGAGGCCTACCGACGGGCGCGGGCGCTGCTGGCGGCCAATCGCGAGTGCCTCGACGACCTCGCCGCCAACGCGCTCGAGCGCGAGACGCTGACCCGCGAGGACCTCGACGAGATCTTCGCTGCGCATGAGCTGCGCGAAGAGGGAGACGCCGAAGTACCATCTCCACTCAGTGAGGTCTGATCCCGAGGAGCACTACTTCCCACCGGGCCGCTCGATGGCGCGCCGGGTCCACGGCGAGCGCGCGGTCGGGCTCCTCTACGGGCAGCGGGCGCTCCTGATCGGGGCGCTGGAACCGCTCACCTACACCGGCACGATGCTCTCCACCCGCTCCGGCGACCGGCCCTTCGAGCGGCTCGCCCGCACGGCGAAGGTGCAGGAGACGGTCTTCCTCGGCACCCGGGCGGAGGCCGACGAGGTGCTGGCGAAAGTCCACCGGCTGCACGAGACGATCAAGGGCGAGCTGCCCGAGGCGGCCGGCGTCCACCCGGCGGGTACCCCCTACTCCGCCTTCGACCCGGAGCTGATGCTGTGGACCCTGGCGGTGATCGCAGACTCGGGGCGGGAGATGTACGAGACGCTGGTACGGCCGCTCGACCCCGAGGAGCGCGAGCGGCTCTGGCAGGACTACGTGCTCTTCGGCGAGCTGTTCGGCCTGCCGTGCAGCGAGATGCCGGCGAGCCACGTCGAGTTCAAGGCCTGGTTCGACGGCAAGCTCGCCGCCCCCGACCTGCAGGCGACCGCGCACGGGCTGGAGATGGCGCCGCTGGTCGCCTTCCGCCAACCGGTGCCGGCGATGGCGCGCGGCAACCTCGCCGTCCAGAACCACATCATCAAGGGGACGCTGCCGCCGCAGGTGCGGGAGATCTTCGGCATCCGCTGGAGCCGCGCCCACGAGTCGAGCTTCCGCGCGATCGCCGCCGCCTCCCGGCGTAGCCGCCGCGCCTTCCCCCACCGGATGCGGCGCGGTCGCAACGACGTCTTCTTCGACGTCGTCACCAAAGAAGAGCGGCGGCGCGGCGGCACCGTGACGCCGCAGCTCAGCGCCTAGGAGGAGACCGAGAAGCGAGCGCCGGCGCGCTCGAAGCGGTCGAGGCTGGCGGTGCCGATCGCGGTTGCGGGAGTAAGGCAACCGGCGCGGGCCGGCGTCGCGCTCTCCTCGGCGAGCAGCAAACCGACCTCCCCGAGCAACTTGGCCGTCGTCAGGTAGCCGGGGTGACCGTCGGCGTCGAGGTCGACGCGAACGTAGTGCCCGCCGGGGGTGCGGGCATCGGCGGTGAGGTGCCAGGACCACTCATCGAGCTTCTCGCCGGAGGGACCGAAGCCGGAGGACGGCAGTACCTTTCGCATGACCGCGGCCGAGCGCTGACGGACCGCCGGGCCGGCGCGGGTCAGGCCGCGAAAACCCGCCTGCATTCCGGCGAGCATCCCGGCCGCCGCGTAGCGCAGCGGCAGAGTTGCGCTGCCGCCCGGGATCGCTATCCCCTCGCGGTAGCGCAATGGCTCGCCGCTGCCGCGCTCGGCGGCAAGCAGCGCCACGCTGCGGTGGACCACGGCCGGGTTGATGAAGGCAATCGGCGTCATCGGCGCGATCACATCGCCGCGGGCGTTGGTCCGCGGAGTGAGGGTGATCGGACTGCGACGCCGGACCGCCGCGGCAAGCTCAGGGTCCGTGATCAGCGCCGCCGGATCGGCGACCTGGGCGGCGTCCACGACGGCGAGCGCCTCGGCCATGCTCTGCAGGGTGCCGCCGGAGATCAGGTCCTGTGGTCCGATACGGCCGGCGGGCTGGCGGGTGACGATGTCGACGTCGGCCTCGGAGAGATCTTCGCCCCAGCGCTCGCGTGCGGTCTCGGCGGCGAGGAGGACCGCAAGGTCAGGCGGCAGCGCCTCGAAGCCACAGGTCTGGACAATCTTTACCCCAGCGGCCGCAGCACGATCATGGAAGGCGTCGACCGTGTGGCGCATGAAGGGCATCTCCCCGGTCAGGTCGACGTAGTGGGCGCCGCCAGTGACGCAGGCCTCGATCACCGGCGTGCCGTAGAGGGTGTAGGGGCCGACCAGATCGAGGACGACGCGGGTGCGGGATGCCATCGCCGCCAGCGAGGCCGGGTCGCCGACGTCGGCGACGAGCGTCTCGGGCGCGGCGACGCCGATCTCGCCGAGGACACGTTCGAGCTTGGCGGGGTCGCGACCGGCGACCGCCCATTTGGCGCCCACCTCCCCCGCCCGTTCCCCGAGGTAGGCGGCAACGCGGCGCCCGGTGACACCGGTGGCGCCGAAGACGACTACCGAGAGGTCCCTCTCGCTCACCGATCGTCCTCGATACGCGCCTTCAGCTCACCTGGGCGGGCGTTCACCAGCACCGACCGGGCAGCCGCCTCCACCGGCCCGCGGATGATCATCCCGAGTACCCGTCCCGGGTCGCCATCCAGCGTGTAGGTCACGCGAGTTCGCCCGCCACCGAGGTCCTCCAGCTCCCAGGATCCCTCGACCGACTTGAGATCGCCCTTCTCCTGGACCCATGAAAGACGCGTGGGAGGCTCGTAGCTGAACCGCACCTCCGTCTTCACATGTCTCACCTTGATGTCGCTCTCGCTCTCCACCAGCGACGGGCGCCCGTCGCTGTCGTGCTCCAACGCAGACACCCCCACCAGGCCGCCCTGCCAATCCGGGGCGGAGAGCACATCCTCGACGACCGCCCAGACATCGTCGATGGGAGCCTCGATCTCAGCGTTGGCGGTGCCACCCAGGTGTGCCATTGCCCCGGAGGCTAGCGGGCTCTATCCGAACCCGGCCTTACTGTCGATCCAACTGGTCGGAGACCCATGCGATTGCGCTTTCGAACATTCATCCTGCTCGTCCTCCTCGCACTGCTCCTGCCTGCCGTACCGACCGCCGCCGCGCAGGAGAGAACTATCGCGGTGAAAGGCGTGGCGACCCAGGACGTTCCGAACGACACCGCCGGCCTGGGGTTCTCGGTCAGCAAGGAACGCAGGACCCGGGTGGCCGCGCTGCGAATCGTCTCGATCCGCCTGCGGGAAGTCATCGCCGCCGTTCAATCGGTGCCGGGTGTCGGGCCGGGCGACGTGACCACGGGGAGGATTTCGCTGCGTGAGGTGACCCGGGGCAAACGCACCGTCTACCGAGCCAGCGAGGGGGTCTCCGTGATCCTGCATCAACCCGATCGCGCCGGGGAGCTGGTCAGTGCGGCCATCGCCGCTGGCGCGACCGGCACCAGGGGCCCGAACTTCTTCCCCGGCAATCCGGACCTCGCTTACAACAAGGTCCTGATCGCCGCCTTCGACCAGGCCAAAGCAAAGGCCTCGGCCCTCGCGGAACGCGCCGGAGCGATCCTCGGCCCCGCGATCAACATCGAAGAAGGGACGGAAGCGATTCCCAGTCCCACGACCCCCCAGGCAAAGTCACCTGCGGCAGAGCCCTCGCCGCCGGTCGAGCCAGGGGCCTCCACCGTGACGGCCACGGTGCGCGTCGTCTTCGCCTTGCAGTAGCCGAGCTGCTGCTAGGGTCGCTGAATGAACGTTCACTCAAGACGCGAGGACCTGTGAGCTGGAGCGTGGCGGACATCCCCGATCAAGCAGGTCGAACGGCGGTCGTCACCGGTGCCAACGGTGGTCTCGGCCTCGAGACCGCCCGCGCCCTGGCCGCGGCTGGCGCCACGGTCGTGATGGCATCCCGCAACCAAGAGAAGGCGGCGGAGGCGGAGGCGGACATCCGCAAGGGCGCACCCGATGCCGCCCTGGAGATCGTCGAGCTCGACCTCGGTTCGCTGGCTTCGGTCCGCCAGGCCGCCGGACGGATCCTCGCCGCCCATGAGGCGATCGACATCCTCGTCAACAACGCCGGCGTGATGGGCATCCCCGAGCGCCGCACCGTCGACGGGTTCGAGATGCAGTTCGGCGTCGACCACCTCGGCCACTTCGCCCTGACGGCGCTGCTGATGCCGACGCTGCTGCGAGCTGACGCGGCGAGGATCGTCACGGTGACGAGCACGGCGCACCACATGGGCAGAGCGGTGAACCCGAAGAACCCCCACCTACACGGGCGCTACGGGCCCTGGCGGGCCTACGGCCAGGCGAAGCTGGCGAACTTCCACTTCGGCCTCGGGCTGCACCGGCTGTTTGCCGACGCAGGCGAGCCGGCGGCGAGCCTGATCGCCCATCCCGGCCTCTCCAACACCGAGTTGCAGGCGGTCAGCGTGGCGGAGACCGGGGGCGGGCGCTCGCAGCGCTTCTTCCATCGGCTCGCCGGTACGAGCGGCATGTCCCCAGCCCGGGGCGCCCTCTCGCAGCTGCGCGCGGCGACGGACCCGAGCGCGAAAAGCGGCGAGCTCTACGGGCCGCTCTACGTCAACAGCGGCCCGCCGGTGCGCAAGCCGATCCTTCGGCGGCTCGGGATGAAGCGGGCGATCGACCGCCTCTGGGAGGTCTCCGAGCGGGAGACGAACCTGAGC
>JBAREU010000036.1:0-6657 GCA_049796515.1 Solirubrobacterales bacterium | reverse complement strand
GGTGACGACGACGCGCCGCCCGTGCAGCGGACGGCGCTCCAGCCAGGCGAGCACGTCGCGGCGCTCGACCACCGGGCCGACCACGATCAGCGCGGGTGCGCCGATGCCCTCGCGCTCGACCGCATCGGCAAGGGTGCTCAGCGTCGCCACCACGGTGCGCTGCCCGTCCATAGTCCCGCGCTCGACTGCGGCGGCGGGCTCGCCGGGATCGCGGCCGGCCTCAATCAGCGCCGCCGCGTTGTCTGCCAGCCGTTTGACCCCCATGTAGAAGACCAGCGTGCCGGGGAACCGCGCCAGCCCCTCCCAGTCGAGGGCGGTCTCCTCCTTCTCGGGATCCTCGTGGCCGGTGACGAAGGCGACTGCCGAAGCGTCGTCACGGTGGGTGACCGGAATCCCTGCGTAAGCGCTCGCGGCGACCCCGGCCGTCACGCCGGGAACGACCTCGAACTCGACCCCGGCGGCGCGCAGCGCTTCCCCCTCCTCGCCACCCCGCCCGAAGACGAACGGGTCGCCCCCCTTCAGCCTCACCACGCTCTTCCCCGCCCGCGCCGCCTCGATCAACCGCTCATGAATCTCCACCTGGGGGACCGACGGCACGTCCTGGGCCGGGGACTTGCCGACGTAGAGGAGTTCGGCGTCCTCACGGGCACTGTCGAGGGCGCCGGGTGGGATCAGACGATCGTGGAAGATCGCGTCGGCCGAAGCGATCAGCTCCAGCGAGCGTGCAGTCATCAGCCCGGGGTCGCCGGGGCCTGCTCCCACCAGGTACACGATGCCCGGTCGCGCGCTCATGCCATTGCCTCCGCGCGGTCGAGGATGTCGCGCGCGCCGGCGCCCAGCAGGCGCTCGGCGAGGAGTGCGCCGGCCACGGCTGGCTCCTCCGCCCGCCCGTCTACGCGGTCGCGGATCCACTCGCTGCCGTCGGGGAGGCCGACGAAAGCCTCGATCGCGATCGCCTTCCCGTCGACCTTGGCATGGACGCCGATCGGGGTGGCGCAGGTCGCTTCGAGCAGGGCGACGACGGCGCGCTCGGCGAACAGCTCGCGCAGTGCGGTCTCATCGCCGATCGTCGCCGCAACCTCGATCGCGTCCGTGTCATCGCTGCGCATCTGCAGGACCAGTGCCCCCTGCCCGGCTGCGGGGATCATCGTCCCGGCGGGTAGAGCGAAGGACGCCTCGCCCTCACGTCCCAGCCGGCGCAGCCCTGCGGCAGCGAGCACGATCGCGTCGTGCTCTCCTCCGGCCAACTTGCGCAGGCGCGTATCGACGTTGCCATGCAGCTCGCTCACCCGAAGGTCGGGACGGGCGGCGAGCAGCTGAGCGCGGCGGCGCAGGCTGGCGGTGCCCACCCGGGTGCTTTCCGGCACCTCATCGAGTGAGTCGCCGGTGCCGATCCAGACGTCGGCGGGGTCCTCGCGCGCCGGCACCGCAGCGATCGTCAGGCCATCCGGCATCTCGGCGGGCAGGTCCTTTGCCGAGTGCACGCCGATATCCGCTTCTCCCGCGAGCAGCGCCCGCTCGACGCCGCGCACGAAGCGCGCCTTGTCGCCCACCTCCCCATCGGAAGACACCTCGACCAGCTCAGCTCCCCCCAGCATCTCGGCGACCTGGCGTGCCTGTGCTATCGCGAGTGCGCTGCTGCGAGTGGCAATTCGAATCATCAGATCGTGTGTAGAGCCCATCCCGGTAGGGGTGGAACGTCTTGTACTTTTTTTGCGGCGACATCCTCGGACGGCCGCCAGCTGTCTTCAAAAAAAGTTAAGTGGAACCCCTACCGGGATGGGCTCTGCGGCCTCTACGCAACTCGGTCACATTGTCACCCGCCTCGCCCTCAGGCTCGGTCTCCGCGTCCAGCCCGAACAGCTCGCGCATTGCGCTCACGTACAGGTAGGCCTCGTCGCTGCCGGCGGAGCGCTTCATCCGCAGGGTCGGCTCGTGCAGGAGGCGCGAGGCGATCGCCTTCGCCATCGCCGTCAGGCGCTCGCGGTCGGCGTCGCCGAGGCTCTCCCAACGGCCCTCGTTCTCAGCCAGCACCCGGTCGACGATCTCGTCGGCCCGCCCGCGCAGTGAGGCGATCGTCGGCACCGCCTCGAGCGAGGCGAGCCAGCGCTCGAAGCGATCGAGCTCGGCGGCGAGGATCGGCTCCGCCCGCCGCGCCTCGCCCTCGCGGCCGCTGGCGTTGCGCTCGACGATCTGCTGCACGTCGTCGATGTCGTGCAGGCTGACCCCGGCGACCTCGCGGCACTCAGGCTCGACGTCTCGCGGCACGGCGATGTCGACCAGCAGCAACGGCCGACCCGAGCGTGTCTCCATTACCTGGGCGAGGCCGTCGCGCTCGACGATGTGGTGTGGGGAGTTGGTCGCAGAGACGACGATGTCGGCCTCCTGCAGCTGCTCGGGCAGCTGCTCCCAGCGCGCGGCCTCGCCGCCAAAACGCTGCGCCAACCCGATCGCACGGTCGTAGTGACGGTTGGCGACGAAGACGCTGGTCGCGCCGCGGGCGACAAGCGCCCTGGCGACCAGCTCGGCGGTCTCGCCGGCGCCGACCACCAAGACCCGCTTCTCGCCCAGATCGCCGAGCGTCCGCCGCGCCAGCTCGACCGCCACCGAGGGGATCGAGACGCCCTTTTCGCCGATCGCGGTCTCCTCGCGGACGCGCCCCCCAGCTGCAAGGGCACCGCGGAAGAGCCGGTTGAGGATCGGCCCCGTGGCCCCCTCGACCAGCGCCAGCTCGTAGGCGCGTTTGACCTGGCCCTGGATCTCGGCCTCGCCGACGATCATCGAGTCGAGCCCGGCGGTCACCTCGAAGAGATGGTGAGCAGCCTCGCCAGCGCGCAGCGAGTAGAGATGGCCGAGCAGCTCGGTCGGGCGGATCTCCGCCTGCCGGGTGAGCACGCCGAGTGCCGTCGACTCGGCTTCGACCGGGTCGGAGACGATCAGGTAGAGCTCGGTCCGGTTGCAGGTCGAGATCGCCGCCGCCTCGTGAATCCCGTCGACCGCGGTCAGCTCGTGCAGGGCGCCGACCGCCCGCCCCTCGGTCAGCGAGAGCCGCTCGCGCAGGTCGAGGGGCGCGGTCTTGTGGGAGACGCCCAGGGCGAGCAGCTCAGACATCGGCGCCGACCTCCTCGCGCGCGGGAGACGCCTGGTCGCCGTTGGCGCGGCTCTCGACGAAGCCCGCCAGCTCGCGCAGCTCGCGCTCGATTCGCTGCAGTTTGGCGGCCATGATCGCCACGTAGACGACGATCAGGACGAGGAAGACGACGTAGGCGGCGGCGACGTACCTACCAGCCTCATCGAGCGGCAGGGCGGGTGCGGCGATCGGCAGCATCAGCTCACCTCCGGGGCGACGCGGGAGCTGCTCCCCGGCGCCGGCGCGTCGAGGGCGCGGCGGAGCCGCTTGAGCTGGCCCGACGCACTCTTCGCGGTCAGCTCGAACTTGACCAGCGTCACCCAGAGCAGGCCCGTGGCGAGGAGGCTGACGAGGAAGGTGAACATCATCTCTCCGGGCAAGCCGCCGTTGGCGGTGGCGAAGGTGCGCGGGTGAACGAGGCTCTCGGCCATCCGCACCGCCATGAAGTTGAGCGGCACGAAGGCCCCGGCCGTGATCGCGAAGACCGAGGCGTAGCGGGCCTGGCGCTCGCGGTCCTCGATCGCGTAGCGGAAGGGGTAGTAGGTCGCGTACATCAGGAAGACGATCAGGAAGCTGACCAGGGTCGGCTCGTCCCAAACCCACCAGTGGCCCCAGGAGGCCTTGGCCCAGATCGAGCCGGTGATCAGCACGGCGACGCCGAAGATCACCGACATGTGGATCGAGACGTAGGAGTAGGCGTCCCAGCGGCTCTCGCCGCTGCGCAGATGGAGGATCGCGAAGACGCCGCCGATAACGAAGCCGACCAGGGCGACGATTGCCAGCGGCACGTGCAGGTAGAAGATCTTCTGGATGAAGCCCTGGTCGGCGTCGAGCGGCGCGTAGAAAAAGACCAGGGAGAGGGACACGGCAAGCGCCGCGACGGTCGCGATCGAGAGGGGTCTCAAGCCTTTGCCATACATGGGTTTGGGCGGGTGAGAGGCGGCCGGCGCCTCAGTCCTCCAACAGGAAGTCGAACACCGCGTATCCGACGAGGAGGAAGATCAGATCGTATAGCCCGAGCACCGTGAGCCAGGTGCCGAAGCGCTCGTAACCGGGACCGCCCACGGCCAGCAACGGCTCGAGCGCGCCCGTGGCGGCGATCGAGAGCGGCACCGCGAGTGGCAGCAGCACGAGCGGCGTGAGCAGATCGCGAGCGCGCGAGTTGACTGCCATCGAGGAGATCAGCGTGCCGGTGGCGGCGAGGCCGAGGTCGGCGAGGAGGAGGACGGCGGCGAGCGGCGGCAGCGCCGCGGCCGAGTCGAGGAAGAAGACGGCGAAGACGGGGACGACGATCAGCTCCAGCGCCACGAGGTAGGCGAGCAGCGCCGCCGCCTTGGCGGCGAAGAGGGCCGTGCGGTCGATTGGGGCGAGGCGGATCGCGTCGAAGCCACCCTCCTCGCTCTCGGCGACGAAGAGGCGGTTGATGCCGAGGATCGCGGCGAAGAGCAGCGTCGCCCAGAGGACGCCGGCGGCGAGGTCACCGGAGAGGGCCGTGCGGTCGAGGCCGAAACGGAAGATGACGAAGGTGGTGACCGCGAAGAGCGCCATCGCGGGGAGCGATTGCAGGGTGCGCAGCTCGGTCCGCAGGTCCTTGCCGAGGATCGCGGCGAAGGCGAGCCGGGAAGGCGTCATGCGACCGCCACCCTGCCGCCGGGGCCGAGCTGCAGCACTTGGTCCGCGTCGGGCAGGGCCCGCTCCGGATCGTGGGTAACGAGGATGCGGGTGCGGCCGTCGCCCGGTCCGATCAGCTCGCGCGCCAGCTCGCGTCCCTCGGTGTCGAGGTGGGAGTCGGGCTCGTCGAGCAGCAGCAGCTCCGGCTCGTGCAGGACGCAACGGCAGATCGCCAGCCGCTGCCGCATCCCCGCCGAGAGCTCGGCGACGTGCTGATCGGCGCGCCGCTCCATCTCGACCGCCGCCAGCAGCGCCTCGATCCGGGCCTCGGCCGCCGCGTCGCGCAGGCCGTGCAGGCGGGCGTGGAAGCGCAGGTTCTCGCGTCCGCTGAGGTCGCGGTATAGCAGCGGCTCGTGGCCGAGGAAACCGATCCGCCCACGCACCTTCCAGGCCTCGTCGGGAAGGCGAGCGCCGAGCACGCGCACCTCGCCGCCGCCCGGACGCAGCAGGGTGGCGAGGATGCGCAGCAGGGTGGTCTTGCCGGCGCCGTTCGGGCCTAGCACCACCAGCGACTCCCCCGCCGCCAGCTCGAAGCCGACCCCATCGAGCGCCGTCCGCTCGCCGAAGTCGCGCCGCAGCCCGGCGACCGCGACGGCGACTACCTGTTCGTCTGAGCGAGTGGCCATCGGCGTGATTCTCCCCCTGCGCCGGAGGACGCGGCGCCTGGCGGCAGGACTGGCGGGGTTCTCTCGCCGGGCCTGAGCACCGACGTTTCCTTGCCAGGCGGAGGAAAGACAGCTATATTTCTAAAAAATGTCTCACTCTCGTATGGCTCCCGTCGACTCTGTCTCACCCAAGACTCCATGACACCGCCCCGCTCACGTGCCGCCCAGGCCCAGGCCCAGGCCCTCGAGCCAAGCTGGGAGCTGCCGCGGGGGCGCCATCGATTGCCCCGGGAGGTCACGGAGCAGCACCAGCGTGACCGGTTGATCGCCGGCGTCGCCACTGCGATCGCCGAGCACAGCTACCGCAACCTCACGGTCGGTCATGTGATCGCGGCGGCGGGAGTCTCGCGGGCCACCTTCTACAAGAACTTCGAGAACGGGGAGGAAGCGGTCGTCGCCGCTCACGAGGCCATCTTCGAACGCTTCCTCGGCCTCGTCTTCCGTGCCTGTAACGCGGCCTCGGAGTGGCCCTTCAAGGTCAGGTCGGTGATCGAGGCGACGCTCGACTACGCCGCCGCGGAGCCGGCGCAGGTGGGCCTTCTCACCTTGGATCCGCTCTCAGCCAACGTCGAGATGACGCAACATGTGCTCGCCTCCACCGAGCACCTGGCGGCGTTGCTCAGCCGCGGGCGGGCGCTCAGCGAGGAAGCCGCGGCGTTGCCGGAGCTGACCGAGAAATCTGTGGTCGGCGCCCTCACGGCGATCGTCTCAAGCCGCATCGCCAACGGCGAAGCCGAGCGGCTGCCCGAGCTGGCCCCGCAGTTGGTCGAGCTGACTCTGACTCCATACGTGGGCGCGGGCGAGGCAAAGCGAGTCGCCTGCAAGTAAACGGAGCAGTGCTTATCCGCAGACCAAAGCGTCTCGGTGAAAGCCCGAGTGCGGAGTATTCTCAGCCGCATGCGGGCGCTACCGGGTCGAGCATCACGAACTTCATTGCCGTTTGGTGGTACCCGCGCGACGGTCAGAGAGGACCAGCGCCAGCGCATTCTGCGGGCGACCGGCGAGCTGGTCGGCGAACGCGGCTACCACGCGGTCACGGTCGAGCTGATCGTCAAACACGCCCGGGTCAGCTTCAAGACCTTCTATAGCCATTTCGCCAACAAGGAGGAGTGCTTCGTCGAGCTCTTCGAAACCGTGATGGCGGAGGCCCGCGAGCGCATGGAGGCGGCGGTCGTGCGCGAGCGCGAGAGC
>JBAREU010000035.1:0-26344 GCA_049796515.1 Solirubrobacterales bacterium | reverse complement strand
CGGTCGAGCTCGGCCAGCGGCCGGGAGGGGGGGAGGGTCTCGGTGCGCTCGATCAGGTCGCGTTCGAGCTCGCGGCGCAGGTGGCGCTCGAAGCGGTTGAGCTGGTCGCGGTCGATCGGCGGCAGCTCGCCGGCACCGTCCTCGCCCTGTGGCTGGGGCCCCGCCGACAGCTCCAGCGTGCGACGGATCCGCTGCACGTCGACCCCGACCACGCCCGAGCCCTCGCCCTGGCGGCCGAAAGCAGCGATCGCCAGCCGGGCCAGGTCGCGCATCTCGCCGTCGTTTCCCTCGACGATCGCCTGGCGGATCTGCTCGCGCAGCTCATCGATGTCGAGCCGCTCGGCGCCCTCGTGGCGCTGCCCCTGCTCGGTGACCTCGCGCTCGATTGCCTCCGCCTCGGCGGCGCGGAAGAACCAGCGCTCGAAGAGCAGCTCGAAGATGCGCCGGTCCTCCTGTGACTTGGCGATCGTCGCCGCCAGCGCCTCGCGGAAGTCGTCGCGTGACTCCCAGGGCACGTGCTCTAGCGCGCCGAAGGCGTCGAGGATCTCCGAGGTGCCGACTGCCACCCCCTCCCCGCGCAGCTCCTCGCAGAAGCCGAGCAGCTTCGCCGCCAGCCCGGGCGGGCCGGTCTCAGCCTTGGGGCCGTACGGACTCGGCAAGCTTCATCCCCACCCGCTCGGCGACCAGGTCGATGTCGGTGCGGTGCTTGACGATGATCGACATCGATTGCTCGAAGGTCTCGCGATCGATGTCCTCAGCGCCCATCAAGAGCAGCGTCCGCGCCCAGTCGATCGTCTCGGCGATCGAGGGCGGCTTCTTCAGGTCGAGCGCGCGCACCATCCGCACGACCTCGACCAGCCGCTGCGTCAGCGTCTCGGGCAGGTCCGGCGCGTGCAGGCGGACAATCTCCATCTCGCGCTCCAGCTCCGGGTAGTCGAGCCAGAGGTAGAGGCAGCGGCGCTTCAGCGCCTCGGTCAGCTCGCGCGAGTTGTTCGAGGTGAGGACGACGATCGGCATCGAGGTCGCCGCCACCCGGCCCAGCTCGGGGATCGTGATCTGGAAGTCGGAGAGCAGCTCGAGCAGCATCGCCTCGAACTCCTGGTCGGTCTTGTCGATCTCGTCGATCAAGAGCACCACCGGTTCAGGGCTGGCGATCGCCTGCATCAGCGGCCGCTCGAGCAGGAACTCCTCGCTGAAGATGTCCCCGTGAACCTCCTCCCAGCCAGACTCGCCGCCGGCCTGGATGCGAAGCAGCTGCTTGCGGTAGTTCCACTCGTAGAGCGCCTTTGCCTCGTCGAGCCCCTCGTAGCACTGCAGCCGGATCAGCTCGCGGCCGCTGGCGCGCGAGAGTGCCTTGGCCAGCTCGGTCTTGCCGACGCCGGCGGGACCCTCGACCAGGATTGGCTTACCGAGCCGCTGGGCGAGGAAGGAAACGAGCGCAGCCGACTCGTCGGCGAGGTAGCTCGCCGCTGCCAGCGCCTCCTTCGTCTCCGCCACGGAAGCGGGTGCCTGCGCTTCGGTCATGCCGGCGATGATAATCCGCCCCGGTGCCCGACCTCGCCCTCTCCCTCGCCGCGCTGCTCCCGCACAGTGCCGGCCCCTACGTCGCTCTGGTCCTGATCGGCTTTGCCGTCGCCATCCTCGGCCACCTCAGCACCTCGCGCTGGCTTGTCGCCGCTGGCATCGTGTTGATCTTCCTTGGCGCCTTCCTCTTCCCGCTCGTCCTCAACCTGACCGAGCCGACGCCGCCCGAGCTGCGCAACCGCTGAGGCAGGTGCAACCCTCTAGCCTTACGATTCACCAACCGCGTTACCCACTCCCAGGAGGCCCCCGCCTTGAGTCGACTTCGTTTCCTCTATGCCCTCGCCGCCGCCCTTGCGTTGGTCGCGATGAGCGCCGCTCTAGTTGCCTGCGGGGGAGGCAGCGACAAGAGCGACGAGAGCCCGCAGACGGTTCTCGACGAAGCGACCCTGCAGGGGATCGAAAGCAGCGACGTCGACCTCACGCTCGACCTCGCGGCGCGCGGCCCCGAAGGCGGCAACCTCGCGGTCAGCCTCACCGGCCCCTTCCAGGGCGAAGGGGCGGGTGCCCTGCCCCAGCTCGATATGGAGGCTACGGCGAAGGGTTCGATCGGCGGCGACAAGGTCGACTTCGAAGGCGGGGTCGTGCTGCTGCCAAACAGCGCCTACGTCAACTACGAAGGGGTCGAGTACGAAGTCGACCCGACCACCTTCAGCTTCGTCGAATCGGCGCTGAAACAGGCGCAGCGTGAAGGGGGCGCCGAAACCGGATCCGCCGGAGTCGCCGCCTGCCAGGAAGAATTCGGCAAGCTGAAAGTCGGCGATTTCCTCGACAACGGCGCCAACGAAGGGGACGCCGACGTCGGTGGCGAGGGCACGACCAAGATCAGCGGCGACCTCGACGTGCCCGGTGCGATCGACGCTGGGCTGGAAGTGGTCGAAAGCCAGGCTTGCCGCGCCCAGCTCGCTGCCGCCGGCCCACTTCCCTCCCAGGCGGAAATCGACGAGGCAAAGGACGAGGTGAAGAGCTCGGTCAAAGACGCCCACGTCGACGTCTATGTCGGCGACGACGACATCGTGCGGCGGATCGCAGCACGGGTGAAGATCGAGCCGAGCAACGGCGGCAGCGGCCCGAAGAGCATCGAGATCGATTTCGACCTGACGCTGACCGGCGTCAATGAGGAGCAGGAGATATCCGCTCCAAGCAATGGGAAGCCGCTGAGCGGCCTCTTCATCAAGCTCGGCGTCAACCCGATCGAACTGCTCGGTTTGCTCCAGGGCGAAGGGGGCGGCGAAGGGCTCGGGGACCTGTTCGAAGAGCTGGGCGTGCCAGACGGCTTGGCCGGCTGAGCGCGGGCGCCGGCATCTCGTGAGCTTCCTCCTGCTGCTCGTCAGCTTTGCCGTAATCCTCGCCGGCGCGCTGCTCTTTACCAACGCGGTCGAGTGGATCGGCCACCGGCTCGAACTGGGGGAAGGCGCGGTCGGCAGCCTGCTCGCCGCCGTCGGCACGGCAATGCCGGAGACGCTGATCGCGATCGTCGCCCTGATCGGCGCCAAGGAGGGTGCCGATCAGGTCGCGATCGGCGCGATCGTCGGCGCACCCTTCCTGCTCGCCACCCTTGCCATGGGCCTGGTCGGGCTCTTCGCCTACCTCTACCGCGAGCGGCGCGAGCAGGGACTGACGCTGAATGCCCATGGACCGACCCTGGAGCGGGACTTGATCTTCTTCCTGATCTTCTTCGCCGTCTCGCTGGCGCTTGCCTGGGGAGCGCCGGACGCCCTGCGCATCCCGGTCGGCATCGTGGTCATCCTCTCCTACGTCGTCTACATCCGCCGCACCCTGATGGGCGGCGGTGCCGTTCAGGACCACGCGACGCTCGACCCGCTGATCTTCGAGCGACGGGAGGAGTACCGCACCGATCCGGCCTTGACCCTCTGTGTGATCCAGCTCCTGGTCGGGCTCGGGGCAATGGTCGGCGGCGCCCATCTCTTCGTCGAGGAGTTGCTCCACATCGCCGACTCGCTGGGCGTCGAGGCGGTCGTCCTCGCCCTGATCCTCGCCCCGCTCGCGACCGAGCTGCCGGAGAAGGTAAACAGCTTCTTCTGGGTGCGCGAGGGAAAGGACTCGCTCGCGCTCGGCAACATCACCGGGGCAATGGTCTTCCAGTCGACGATCCCGGTCGGGATCGGCCTGATCTTCACTGACTGGGCGTTGAGCGGCAACGCAACCCTCTCGATCGTCCTCGGCCTGATCGGCGGCTTCCTCGCTTACGAGGCCCTGCACCGCCGTGACCGCTTTGCCCTGCCGGTTGTCATCGCCTGGTTCGCGCTCTACACCGCCTACATAGCTGTCGTTGCGATCGGCGCCTGAGGGTCGGCGAATCAGGCAGCGGTCAGTTCGGCCAGAGCCTTCAGCACGACGTCGTCGTGCGTCTTGGGCGAGACCTTGGGGAAGGCCTTGGCGATCTTGCCGGCGGGGTCGATGAGGAAGGTCGTCCGCTGCACGCCCATGTACTTCTTCCCGTACATCGACTTCTCGGCCCAGGTGCCGTAGGCCTCGGCGACGGCGTGGTCGGCGTCGGCGAGCAGGGTGAAGTCGAGGTCGAACTTCTCGGCGAACTTCTTCACCGCACCGACCTCGTCGGGGGAGACACCGATCACCCGCGCACCAGCCGCGGCGTACTCGGCGCCGCGGTCGCGCACGCCGCAGGCCTGCGTCGTGCAGCCGGGCGTGTCGGCGCGGGGATAAAAAAACAGTACGACCGTCTGATCGAAGACATCCGAGAGCCTCACGAGGTTCCCATTCTGGTCGGGCAGCGTGAAATCGGGTGCTTTGACGCCTGCCTGGAGCATCAGCCGCAGGCTATTCGATCCCGACGGAATCTTCGGCGGGCGGGAACAAATCTTTCTTCTGGTCGAATCTAGGAAGATTCGCCGAAACATGCATGGCCCTGGAATCACTTCCCCGACCTGTGTGAATGGCTGATTGAGGGATCCAGCTATGGGATCGCCTCCTCTGCCATCCGGTGATGCGGGCTCGGTTCTTGCCGAGAGGATGCTCTTCCAGGCAAAGGCTTGTAGACGGCTGGGCTCGCCGCTCTATTCAGAGTTGCTCGAACACGTCGCGGTCGATCTCGAAGAGGGAGGACCGAGTTGGGAGATTCTGCAAGGCCATGAGCACGATCCCCGCGGGTCTGCCTTGGCCCTGCGCCTGATGGGAGCAGTCAATCGACTAGTTCTCGGCGGGGAGGAGCCTGGCCTGGAGCGCATCTATCGGGATCCGAATGGGGATCGGGTGGAGGCGTGGCGGGAGTTCCACGCGTTGCTGGAACGCGAGCCGGAGCGCCTGCGTGATCTCGTCAACCGACCGGTCCAGACCAACGAGGTCGGGCGCTGCGCAGGTCTGTTGCCCGGGTTCCTCGCTGTCGCCGCGATGACCGGATTGCCCTTGCGGCTGCTAGAGGTTGGGGCAAGCGCGGGGCTCAACCTCTACTGGGACCGCTACCTCTACGTCTCCGACCGCGCTAGCTGGGGGCCACTCTCCCCGCTCGAGATCCTCTTCGAGGTCGAGGGCGACGGCACCTTCCCCGAGGTTGATGGCATTGAGATCGCCGAACGCCGGGGGTGTGACGCCGCGCCGATTGATCCCTCCAGCGCCGACGGACGGGCTGACCTGCTCGCCTACGTCTGGCCCGACCAAACGGGCCGCATCGAGCGAATGCGCGCGGCGTTAGAGATCGCCACGAGCGATGGGCGGGCCGAGGTCAACCGCGCCAGCGCCGCCGTCTGGGTCAAGCGGGTGCTGCGAGAGCCGGCGCCCGGACGCGCCACCATATTGTTCCACTCGATCGTCGAGCAGTATCTGAGTGAGGAGGAACTGACTTCCTTCCACCGGTCCATACGCGAAGCGGGGCGCCGCGCCACGCTCGGGGCGCCGCTGGCCTGGCTGCGGATGGAGCCGGACGGGGACCGCGCCGCGGTCCGGCTGACCCTCTGGCCGGACGGCGAGGACCGCCTCATCGCCCGCGCCGGCTATCACGGCAACCCGATCGAGTTGTGCGCCTGAGCCTCGACGGTGACTACGGACCGGACGCGAAGCCCGCCGGAAGTCGGTACCCACGATCCGCACTGTCGGCTCCATCCCCTTACGGCGTATTGAGACTACGGCGTATTGAGACTCTGACCGACGGTGCACCTGATCGGCAGTGATCTTCAGTTCGGCCGATCCCTCGCCCTGGCTGCTATCGGGCCCCTTCGAGCACCGACAAGGATGGGCTAAATCGGGCCGATGCTGTTGATCAAAGTGTCAGCGCGAGGATAAAAATACAGTACGACCGTCTGGCCCTTAAGACCGGAAAGCTTGACCGGATCGCCGTTTTGGTCGGGCAGCTCGAAGTCTGGTGCTTTGTCGCCTGCCTGGAGCATCGGCGCCGGAGGCTAGCTCAACTCCCACCCGCCTGCGGCAATCTTGAAATAGGGGGCGGCAGGGGGAACTCCGCGAAATCACGCAGGGATGCGAGTGCGTCATCCCCGGTTCTGCCTGGCAGAAGACGATCGCGGGGAGACGGTGAAACCGCACCGACAAAGAGGCGATCCGCGACCGGACCGGCACGCATCGCTGCGCCGCCGACTGGTCGCTGGCGGCGCGGTACTAACTAAACGGGCAGCTTCAGCTGAAGATCGGGCGAGCCTCGCAGGGCTGTCCCCAAGATCCGCTCGACCTCCGACCAGAATCTGGCAGCTTCAATCGCCGCCAGGCGCTCATCCGCGGAGAGCGCTGCCGGTCTGTCGCCCCAGGGCCGCGATAGCTGCTCGTGGGCGGTTGTCAGCTTCCCGGCGCGGCTCTTCACCCATCTCAGAGCCCTGCCGTCTCCATGCTTCTCGAAGCCGATTCGCTTCCGCAGGTCCTTGAGGCAGTCCTGCGGAAGGGGTTCAGCGGCAAGCCGGTGCTCACGCTTCTCGCGGGCGAAAGCCACTGTGGGCTCATTCGCGGAGTTCCACTTTTCCAGCGCCTCGAAGCACTCGAGCCGGCGGCGCCAGTCTCGATGCTCGCGGCAGATCATCTCCAGCCGTTCACAGATCTCCAGCTCCTCGACCCACCAGTCGCGGGGGCTCGACAGCCTTGCCGCGCCTGTCGCCGCGCGTCCGCGCCATGACGCCGCGAACGCGGCGGCGCTGCGCTTGAGAACGAGGACCGTGTGGCGATCGACCGCGCCTCGCGACGGGCGCTCCTCCGGCAACCCGAAGCCAAAGCGCTGGGCACCCCAGAGCTTGAATTCCTCCCGCCCGTAGAGATCCCTGAGGTCTGGGTCTTCGAAGGCGATCCAGTCGGCCATCGCTGCGACCCGGGCGCTGCCCGCATGGAAGGAGAACGACTCCAGCTGCTCGATCGCGGCTTCGACCCACTGCGCCTCCTTGTCCTCTGTCCGGTCGAGACGGATCGAGCCCTCGGCGAGCTGGGTGGCGATCGTGCAAGCTGCGTTGTAGTGGAGCTGCCAGGCGTCGTCGCGGCGATCTTCCAGGCGGACCCAGGCCTTCCTCGCCTGCTTCAAGGGCCACCCACTTTCTGTCCAGCCCGGAAACGGCCAGCGTCTGAGAAGAGAGCGGTGAGCGCGCTTGACGTTTTGAACCTCCCCTGTCGACCGCATACGGGCCTCGACGTCGCCGGCGAGCAGGCCCCGCAACAGGACCTCCGACGCCTCGACCGCCAGCGGCGGCAGCTCGCTTGCGCATAGCCACCGGCGTAGCGGACGCCGGCGACATCCTCGGCTCGGCCAGCGCTTTCCGCTGCGAAGTCGGAGTCGGCTCATCCGCTCCTTCAGCTCTTCGAGCCGGTCGAGGCTGACGATCCGCAGCAGCTCGGCGATCTTCCGCGTCCGCTCGTCAAGAGAATCGCCGCCTTCGAACGGCCGGACGAGCGTCTTGCGGGAGCTCTCCCCCGCAACCAGGCCCATCAGCTCGGAAGCGGACGCGGACGCGGCGCCACCCCGCGTGCCCGTTCTCCCCTTTCCCTTGAAGACATCCTCACGCCGCACGACGTGCAGTAGTTCCTTTCGCAGGAGCTCCAGTTCACCGCTCTCGAAACCGTCCTCCCGATAGTTTTCGGTCAGGATCCACTCTGCGGCTAACCGCGGGTTCCAGAGGTGGATCGCAAGCCGGTATAGGGCGACCAGCCGGGTCCGGCGATGGGGCCCCGTCCACACCCGGCGGTCGCTCTCGGCGACAATCGCCCAGTAGGTGAACCAGGCACCGAGGTGGAGGTCGAGGCGTTCCTCGACCATCGCCACCTTGAGACGCAGCTGGGGGTTGAGCGGATCCTTCTCCACGGTTTCGCGAAACTTGCGTAGCGCCTGCTCGAACTGGTGGCGCCGTTCGTGCTCGAGCGCACTCTGGTAAAGGCCGAGGAGTTCCGGGGGGACCGGCTCGTCCCACTCCACCCAGGGTCCCTTGTGGCTGTTGGCCAGGTGGGGGTACAGGGCGCCCGCGGCGGCCATTGCCGCTTCCCGAGCGCAGATCGTCCAGTCAGCCGCCTCGGAGGTGAAGCTGACCAGCGTCTGATTGCCGCCGCCGCGCCTGATTAGCTGAATGGAGATCGACCCGGACTCCTTGCCGCTCGGGCGCAGGGTCGCCCATACTTCGTAGGCGCTGTCGGGCACCGCGGCGCGCCAGAGCCGGCCCATGACCTTGCCCCACTCGGCCCCATGCCCGACTCCCTGAGCCACCCCTTCAACGATTTCGACCAGCGGTTCCCCCGCCGCTCGATCGGGAACCGCGGCCAAGCCGTCCAAGCGCAGCTGCTTCAGGTGTTCCCGGAACAGGGAGGTGACCCAGAGCGATTGACTCTGCTCTCCCTCCTCCGCGGCCCAGCTGAACGGGGCGATCCGCACTCGGGGAGAGCGACTGCGCCAACGCAGCACCGTGAATCGCACGACGAACCCCAGCGCTACCAGCGCGACGCCGAGTGCCAGGAGAGCGAGGGCGCCGCAGAAGAGGGTCGGCCGGACCGAATTCATCGGGGCGGATCAACCGTTCGGGCCGATGAAGGCCGGTAGGCCGCGTTGCTCACGCCCTCCGGTCTCCCGGCGTCACTGGCACGAGAGTTTGTAGTTTTCTGGCGCATATTCGATTTAGGATCTTCGCGCATTCGCCCGGGACGGGGCGTCGGTGCCTCCCTCCCCACCGGGCGCGTCGGCCGCCCGTACGCCTTTGTCGATGCGCCGGCCCGGAGCCCATCCTGCAGCCGCGCCAGCTCCTCGCGCTCTTCGCGGCGATGGGGGCGATCGGGCGGCCGAAGACTCTAGAAACAGGACTCCATCAGATCGGGGGTAGGTCACGGTCTCCGTGAAACCGGCCTGGCTCACCGGGGCAAGCCCAGCCAAGAGGAGGTCACTAGCCGAGAGTCGCGGTGAAGCCGTTGATCGCCGTGTCAGCGCGGGGATAAATACAGTACGACCATCTGGCCCTTCAGGTCTGACAGCTTGACCGGATTGCCGTTTTGGTCGGGCAGATCGAAGTTGGGCGCTTTGTCTCCGGGCTGGAGCATCGACGGGAGGCTACTCAAGGCGGGCCACGCTTCGATCCTTCGTCCAAGAGCTGAAATCTCCGTCGGCGGCATTGGATAGAAATCTTCCTGCAGCAACTTTGTTGAGCCCTCCGACGACCCGCCCGCACCCGGCCTCACCAGCTGGGTGGCGGGTCGTCGCCTTTTTCCGTCTACCTGCTGCGCTTTCATAGACGAGGAATCGGGTGGTTCCCGATTCGGCTCATGCAAAGACCAATTGCTGCGGAGGTTCTGATGTCCACTCATGTTACGAGCAGTTCCACTTCGGCGGCCGACGCCGCCCTTACCGAAATCCTCAAAGAGATCTCGGTTCCGATCGAGGTGCTGAAAGAGGCAAGGAGGCGCCGCGATCTCGTTTTGCGGATTGCTGAAGAACATGATGCCGCACGCGATGGGGCTGGCTTCCCATCTGGAAGCGTGGCGCACGGAACGACTAACAACCCGCTTGAGGATGCCGATTGTGGAATCAAGGTCAATCGCCGTTTCGAGGAGTTCCGCGTCTTCGGTCCAGACGCCGCTGAGGATCGCGGTCCCGAGGCCTTCATCAGGCTCTTCTCAGACTTCGTGCTGCCTCGCCTGCGACGCCACTATCCGAGCGCCGAAGTTGACCTCGAGGGCAACCGGGCAATCAAGTTCCTCTGCCATGAGACTGTCCAGATTGACGAGTGGGGTCCCGTCGATCCTTACGTCGAGTTGATCGTCGGTCTGGATCGTGCCGACGGTCCCGGAATCTGGATCCCGAATCGGCGGCAGCGTAGTTGGGATCCTGCCGATCCAGAGCTGCATACCGAACTAATGACGCAGCGAGATCCCGAAGCTCTGCGGATCCTGCGGGCCCATGTGCTGCGACTGGCGAAGCGTGCGGTAAAGCGAGACGCGGCCAATGGGGGCACCGCCGTGATGTGTTCGTGGAACCTCAGTGCGATTGGCCTAGAGCTGATTGACGAAGACGGTCAGATCGGGGTGACCCTCCGGGACTTCCTGCGCGGTGCGGCGGCGGATATCGCCATTAGATTGACCGAAGACCCTGCTCCAGCGGTGATCGAACCGATCAAGCTGCCGGAAGGGGTTTCCCAGGAGGCGGCCTCTCGCCGCCTCGACGAGATGGCAGACATCGTTGAGGGTGCCCTTGGCGCCGATACCAAGGCTGGTGCCCGGGCCCACCTGGAAGCGCTCTTTGGTAAGGAGATCGAAGGGATTCTCGCTCGAGAGAAGAGGCAGATGAACCGGGGGCTTCGGGCGGGAGATGCAGGTGCGGTGGCCAGCGTCCTAGGGGCTGAGCAAGCGCCGAAGACCACCCGTTCGGGCGGGGTGTGAGCGAGATCGTTCTCCCCGTCTACGAGCAGGCGGGGCGGCTCACCAACGACGTCGCCGGGCAGTTCCTGCTTGAAGCTGATGCGCGGAAGCGCGGAATGAAGATCGAGCGCGAGTTCCTTAATGGAGCCGTCCACTACCGACTTCGCGTAGGCGTTCCGGGTCAAACCGAGGAGCGGAAGGTCAAGGTCAGCTTTCCGCCCGATCGCCCCAACCCGATTGTCCACGCTGATGGGCCGCCATGTTTGCGTCACCGCTGGGGGGACGACTCGCTGTGCATGTGGGATCCAAATGCACCAGCGGCTGAGCGGTGGCTTGTCCAAGACGGCATTCCTTCGCTTGCCGAGCACATCGGGATTCATCTGTTCTGCGAGGCCGAGTGCCAGGCGGGCAACCCCTGGCCAAAGACCGAGATGGCCGGCGACCATCCACGGAAGTCGAAGTGCCCAACGTGTCGGGGGCAAGGCCGATGACGTTCTTCGCCGCGATCAGTGCGCCTGTTGGAGGGGCTGTAATTGGGGCTTTGATTGGGTTGTTCGGCATCGTCGCGGGGCTATGGATCAACGGTGACCGAACCGAGCGGCAGCGCCGCCGGGACCTTCACGCTCGTGCGCTCGCTGCCGTTGTCGACTACGGGGAGATGCCATTCATGATTTGCCGCCGCCGCAGCGAGATGGAGCAGCGCAGCGCCGAGCGCATTCGTCTTTCCGATCATTTTTCTAGCGTCAAAGCGGAAATCTCGACCTGCCAGGTGCTTTTGACTGCTGACGGCCACCCCGAGATCGCAGATGCTTACGACGAGCTGGTTGCGACCGCTCGCAGTGTCGTCGGGAAAGAGGCACACGACGCTTGGCAGCAGGAGCCGATCCACGAAGACTCTGAAATGAATATGGGAGTTTTATTCGAGCGTCTAGCTCCATATCGATCTCAACTCGCCACTTTCCAGGGTGCATTGGCACATGCGACGCTTCCGCGTCGGCAAAGATTGGCAAGACGGATTCGGAAACCCAGATAGGGCGGGATTGGGTTCTGGCGTCGGGGCGCAGGCCGACGACGCGGACTCCGCAGCTCATAGCAGCTCCGAGGCGCATCGACGCTTCGTCTAGTTCAGAAGTCGTCGTAGATCATCGCTGCTTAGATTGGCGTCGCGGAGGATGCCGCCAAGGGTTCCTTTTCGGATTTCCTTGTGGAGCGGCACGACGAGTGCGTACCTGCGGCCAGGCTTCTTGAGTCGTACGTGGCTCCCGCGCTGGCGCACGACGGCCCAGCCGTCCTTTCCCAGCGCCTTGATGAGCTGCTGGCCGGAGACGACCGGCTGGCGGGGCGTCACGCCGGCAGGGGAATCCTGCGACGGACGACGCCCGTATCGAGCGATTCGGCGTCTTCGCGGAGGCCTTCAACGTAGAGGGCAACCGCCTCGTTCGCATTGGCCATCGCGTCGTCCAAGTCGTCGCCCTGCGTATGGAGGCCGGGCAGGTCGGGGGCGTAGACGTGAAAGCCACCCTCGTCCTGGGGCTCGAAAATCAGCTCTATCTCTCGCGCGTCGGCCATGAGCTATCTCGCAAGCTTACGCCACAGCGCCCGCATTCACGACTCGTCATCCACGCCCACCTCTTTCCACCGCTCGGTACGCTGCGCCAGCTCCTCGCGACCTTCGCGCACGAGCTGGACCGCATCGCTCGGCTTCTGGCCAGCTCGCGCCTCGGCAGCCAACTTCATCGCTTCTCTGTGCCGCTCGACACGCGACTTGACTGTGAACTCGCCCGCTTGAGTAGCGCCGGGCGTCCAGGTGATGCCGTCAAGAAGGGCACAGTCGATCCGAATCCCTAGGCCGTTTGCGAGCTTGATCAGGGTGTCCACGCGCGGCGTCCGCGCCCCCCGCTCCAACAGCCCGATCTCGGTCCGATGGAGCGAGGCGCGGAATCCAACCTCTTCCTGACTGAGATCGGCGCGCTTGCGCTCGCGACGAAGGTTCTCGCCGAACTGCCTCGCGACAGAAAGTCCGGCCTCCATCAGTCCACCTCCAACCGCGAGAAGTACAGGGCGGCGCCGGTCGGCAGGACGAACGGCCCGTGGCAATGCAGGAGCCCGCCGCCAACGAGGTCGCGAATCGCACGCTCCACCGCGTCGCTGCTCTCGAAGTCGCCGGGATGCGCGTAAAGCGCCTGGGCGACCTCGGAGATCGTGAGCTGTGCCGGGTGCTCTTCGAGGACGAAGGCCAGGACGACCCCCTGGTCTTTGGTGTCCTGGGCGGCGTAGTCGGGAAGGCCGCATTCGGCGCAACCCATAGGGTTCTCGGTAGCCATGAGGAGCTGATACCTCCTTGTGGTTAGGCGGCCCGTCGCGTTACGGCGCGGCGGGTCGCCGCTTTCTGTTCAGGGCAAGGTAGCAGGTCTGGAGAGGGTCCTCTCCAGACCTCGTCCTAACCGGTCTTAATCGCCCCGGATGATCTGCCCAACGCGGGTGTGGTGCAGGCCGACGATCTCGCCAATCTCGCGCAAGGTCAGACCGGCTTCCTGCGCTTGCTTGAAACTCTTGCGACGGGCGGCGCCGGCCTTCTCCCGCTGCGCGTCGGCGCGCTCGAAGTCAGCCTGGGATTTCTGCAGGTCGGCCTGGACCTTCTGTTTGGCCTCCGCCATCGCTGCCGAAGCCTATGGGCCGAGCCGGAGACTCTGGGCGCCGATCTCAAATTTATGGGGGACCACTTTCGCCCTTCGATGCTCCGTTGTATGAGGGGCAATGACGCGACTTCCAGCCAGCAAGCGAATACGGAGAGGCGGAAATCCGTCCAATTCAGGGGTCCAATTTCGGAGTTCGCTCCCCTGTAAGTAGAGAGAGCAATGAGTGAGCCAGCAAGTCAGACGAGCGCCCCGACCGTGCAAATGGCCCACCGACGCGCGGAAACGCTCATTGAAAAGGGTGGCGAACTCGGCGTTCAAACGGATAGGTAGGCAGATGCCGTCTCCGTCGAGAGCCGAAGCAACGCCAAGCGCGTTTGGGAGCCGCAGGCGCCCTCTACCGGCCTTGCCAAATCGCTCAGAGCCCGATTGGCAAGGTCGGACCCCGCGGATTCGGCATGAGAGCGCGGAATGGTTGCGGGTCGGCCGCGCCCGAGTCTCTACCACCCAAGTCGGAGGTCGGTGATGGCCGGTAGCTCCTCATCCGGCGGCACTCGCCCCACCCGCGCTCGCTCCTCGGCTCGGACCCCCGCGCTCTCCGATCTCGACCGTCGCATCCTCGATCTCCTTGCCTTTCTCCGGGTCCTGACCCAGACGCAGCTCGCCAGTTTGCTGTCGCCCGAGATCCAGCCACGAACGCTTCGCTATCGAACCGCCCGCCTCGCCAAGCATGGCCTCGTCGGGCGAACTCGGCCCTATCGGGAACGCGGGTCGGCACCGCATCATCTGTGGCCGACGCGGAAGGGCGAAGCGATTGCCGAAGGAGAACCGCCACCGCGCGGGGGAGAGCGGCGCGCGCCGAATCCCTTGTTCCTCGCACACACCGCCGCGATCAGCGAGCTGTATGTGGCGCTGAAGACCGAGCTTCCGGTGGGCCTGCGGCTCCTCGGCTTCGAGCGCGAGGCGGAAGCACGGGAGGCGTTCCGGGGCAATGACGGCAAAGAGCACGCCGTAGCGCCCGACGCCCGCCTCCAGATCGGCGAAGCGGACGGGCGCGTTCTGCTCGGCCTAGTCGAGCTGGACCTCGGAACGATGTCGGCCCGCCAGCTCAAAGCGAAGGCCGAGGGCTACGGCAAATACGCCAAGCTCGAAGGCTGGCGGCAGCGCAACGAGTACTGCCCGCCGCTGTTGTTCATCACCACCAGCGAGAAGCGAGCGCGCTCGTTCCTCACCACCTGCCGGCGAACGGTCGACCAGCAACGGATGCTCGTCGCCGCCACCGGGCTGGCGCGGGACATCAGCCGCTCGCTGGTCGCGCCGGAATGGCTGGCGGGCGAGGGCGAAAGCGGCGATCTCCTCGCGGTCCTCCGTGGCGCTCGTCGGCCTTACGACGAAGCCTGCCAGCGCGAGGAGGCAGAGCGACGCGAGAAAGACGCCGAGCGCGAGCGGCTGCGTTCAGATCCCACCGCGCTCCGTGAGCACCTGCGGAGCTGGCGCCACCGCAACTGGGACGTCGATCGTCTTGGACCTTTGGCAGCCAGGGCGCTGGAGATCACGCTGGACCGAGACGAGGAGTTGGCCGATGCCGAGCGCCAGGCGCTGCTGGTGCTCGGCGCGATGTTCGCCGACCCTCTACACCTTCGGCTCGCCGAGGGCGAGCCGAGCACCGAGCGGCAACCCGTCCTCGATGGACTCGCCGAGCATCAGCGGGTGCGTCAGCTCGGAGAGATCGAGGATCTGGCCCAGCGCTTTGGCCAGGGGCCGGCGTTGCGCAAGGCTCGCGGTCGCCTCCGGGCGGGGGAGCTGCTGGCGGCGGCCGATGTCTCCTGGCTGCGCCGCGAGGCTGCCGATGACGAGCGGGCCCGCAGCGAGCGGGAACGCTTGCACTCCGACTACCTCGTCTCCCGCGAGGAGCGGGCCCGCCGTCGCTGGAAGTCCCAGCGCCTCGTCGCCCGCCTTCGCAACGGGCCGGAGGACTTCCTCGAGGAAATCGACCGCAAGGCACTGCGGTTCTGCCGCTCTTGCGAGGAGATCGCCTATCCCGACCCTGAGCGGGCGAGCTACGAACGCGGGCGCTACGACATCGCCTTCCGCTGCCACTTCTGCGACGGCAGGGACCTTTCGGCTTGGGAGCCCTCGGTGGAAGGCGACGGGGCCGTGGTCGGCGGCAGGGAGTTCAAGCCATGAGCTCAGGCGCGGGCGATCTTCCGGGTCAAGTGCGCAGGGAGGCGCGTCGCATCCTCGACGCTGAGGCTCGGCGTCTACTCGCCGAACAGCTTGACCGTGATTCGGTCGCGCCCGCGTCCCTCGCCGATCGTCACCGACTCCACCGTGGCGCGAATAAGCCCGCGCTGAGCCTCAAGGCTGAGCCGATCCCAATCCGCCATCGTCACGGTAAGCGTCGAGCCGGCATCCCGTAGCTGTTCGTCTCGCTCCCTAGCGGCGTCGCGCGCCTCGCGAAGTTCGGTTAGCCGCTCCTGCGCCGCCTGCTCGTCCTCGACCCCGGCGAAGGCTCGGATCGCCGCATCGAGGTCGGCCTGTGCCTTCTCATGGGCGACTGCCGCCTCGCGCGCGTCCTGCTCGGTCGACGCCCTGCCCTCCTCGTCGGAGAGCCGCCTTTTGGTCGCCTCGACCGCCGCCTCCTCGACCATCTCCGCGCTGATCGTCATTCGATGCTCGCAGTCCCCAACCGGCGGGCAGCGATAGAAGGGATAGGTGCGGCCGTTCTGTTTCTGCGTGCCGACCACCATCCTTGCTCCCTCGTCGCAGTACAGCACCCCGAGTCGGGCCAGCAGGCGGTCGGACTTTGGACGCGGGCCGCGCGGGACCTTGTTCCGCTGCACGCGGTCGAACAGGTCGCGGGGGACGATCGCGTCATGCGCCTCCGTGTTGACCAGTTTTCCGAAGTGGATCTCGCCGAGGTAGAGGCGCGAGGAGAGCATGGATTGGACGCCGTGGTAGCTGCGCTCGATCCCGTGCTTGCCGAGGAAGGCCCGGATGTCCTTGATCGTCGCCCCTTCGGCTCGCATCTCGAACGCCTTGACCACGACGGGCGCCTCGGCGGTCGAGACGAGCCGTCCATCTTTGCCCGGTTCCAGTCCTGGCGGGACATCGGGGAAGGGGCAGACCCCGCGAGCGACGGCGTTCGCCTGAGCCTCGCTGGTGCGCTCCCCGACCGAGCGGCGGTAGTACTCGGCGAAGGCGCCCATCATCGTCCCCGACAGCCACTGCGCTGCGGTCTTTTCCGAGACGGCGCCGTAGTCGACCGCCAGGACTTCCCCGCCAGCGGCCTCGACCCGGGAGACGACTTCCCCCTGGACGCGCAGGCTGCGGACCAGGCGGTCGAAGTAGCCGACGATCAGAACGCTCGCCTTGCCGGCCTCGATCGCCTCGATCGCCTCTCGCAGACCGCGGCGCTCCTCCAGCGGCTTGCCGCCGGAAACGTCGATTTCGTCGGCCGTGCTCTTCAGCGTCAGGCCCTGCCGCTCGCAGGTCTCCTTGATCCGGGCGAGCTGGTCGTGCGGCGAGACGAAGGAATCCTCGCGGCCTGGTTTCTTGCCCCGCTGCTTGCGCTCAGAGACTCGGATGATGCCGATGGCGGCCCGCGCTACCATTACTGCAATTATAGCTCATCGTGTCGGCGCGGGGGTAGAAGTAGAGCACGACGGTCTCACCGCGCAGATCGGAGAGGGCGAGCTCAGCGCCGTCCTGATCGGGCAGGGTGAAGTCGGGGGCCGCGTCGCCTGCTTCGAGCATCGCTAGGTCTTCTTAGTCCTCGCGGCCAGGGTCCTGGCCGTCCTCGTCCCCATCGAGCTCCTCGTCGCCCTGCTCGAGCGCGGTTTCGGAGACGGAGCCGCTCAGGCCCGGGTGGTAGTGGGTCTGGAAGCGCTCCAGCGCCTCGTCGCGCCGGTCTTCGTCGACCGGGACGTCGTCGGAGATTCGCACCCAGTCGGCACCCTCGTAGTCCTCGAGGTTGAAGACCTCCTGGTCGAGCGAGGTCGAGTCGTCGACCACGACCAGCACCTCGGTCTGCGGGTTGAAGTAGGTCCCGGGCTGGTTGAGCAGCTCCTCGACCTCGTAGAGATTGTCTGGGTTGGCGGCCATGACTCGATCCTACAAATCCGTGAGCTGGCGCTCGATCTCGGCCTCGACGTCGAGTGGGTCCTCGCCGCGGCGCATGCGGCGTTCGTTGCGAGCGATTACCAACTGGCGCACCTCGGCGCACAGCTTCTCGTCGATCGCGGGTCCGGCAGCGCCCGGTGAGGCGAGCAACCTCGCCACCTCCGCCTCGACGTCGAGCGGCGCCTCGCCGCGCTGCTGGCGGCGGTAGGACTTCGCCTCCAGCATCTGGCGTGCCTCGGCTTCCTGCAGCTTGCGGTCGACCGGTGGGTCCGGCTGGGAGATGCGGCTCGGCGGCGGCATTTCCTGCTCGATCGCAAAGGGCCCTTTGCCGACGCTCTCCCAGAGCGGCCCGGTGCGAGCGAAGGCGATCAGGGCGATCGGCAGGGCGATCAGCGTGATTAGCGTGAGCGCAAATCCCGCCTGGATGTCGATCAGATCGCCTACGGGAACCATCGCGACTTCAGCCTACGCCCTCTTCATGGGCCGATGGGCTGATTTCCGCTGATATAGACCGGTTTTAGGCCCATCGGCTGGTGTTGAGGGCATCCGCTACTCTTTGCACCGGTTGACTGACCAGTCAATCGGGCCACTCCCACCGAGATAAAGGAGCTTCTTGCAGTGGTTGACTTCACTCTGACCGACGAGCAGAAAGACCTGCGCGAGCTGGCGCACAACTTCGCGGAGAAAGAGATCCGCAAGGTCGCCTGGGAGCACGACAAAGAGGGCACCTGGCCGCAGGAGATCATCGACAAGGCCTGGGAGGTCGGGTTGATGAACACCCATATCCCCGAGGCCTACGGCGGGCCCGGCCTCGACTACCTCTCCGGCTGCCTGATCGAGGAGGAGATGGGCTGGGGCTGCTCCGGCATCGGCACCTCGCTGATGGCGAACGGCCTTGCTTCGGCGCCGATCACGCTCGGTGGCTCCGAGGAGACGAAGAAGAAGTATCTGGGCATGCTGACCGAAGACAAGAAGCTCGCCTCCTTCTGCCTGACCGAGCCCGATGCCGGCTCCGACGTCTCCGGGATGAAGACCCGCGCGGTCAAGAAGGGTGACAAGTACGTCATCACCGGCTCCAAGTGCTTCATCACCAACGGCTCCTACGCCGACTACTTCACGGTCTACGCCAAGACCGATCCGGAGGCCGGCCACCGCGGGATCAGCGCCTTCGTCGTTGACGCCGACCTGCCCGGGGTCACCGTCGATAAGAAGGAGGACAAGATGGGCCAGCGGGCCTCCAACACCGCGACCATCTCCTTCGACGAAGTCGAGATCCCGGCCGAGAACCTGCTGGGCGAGGAGAACAAGGGCTTCAAGCTGGCGATGATGACCCTCGACCGCACCCGCCCCGGCGTCTCGGCGATGGCCGTCGGGATCGGCCGTGCCGCGTTCGAGTACGCCGCCGAGTACTCGAAAGAAAGGGTCCAGTTCGGCGTGCCGATTGCGATGCACCAGGCGATCCAGTTCATGATCGCCGACATGTCGACCAAGGTCGACGCCGGCCGCCTGCTGGTCTGGAACTCCGCTGTGCTGCTCGACCAGGGCAAACGCAACACGCTCGTCTCCTCGCAGGCCAAGCGCTTCGCCGCCGACTCGGCGATGGAGATCACCGTCGACGCGGTCCAGGTCTACGGCGGCTACGGCTTCATCAAGGAGTACCCGGTGGAGAAGCTGATGCGCGACGCGAAGATCATGCAGCTCTACGAGGGCACCAGCCAGATCCAGCGCCTGGTGATCGCCAAAGAAGTTCTGCTGCCGCGCAACGTCGACGAGCCGACGCCCGAGGCCGAAGCGAAGAAGGCCGACGCCGCTCGCGACAGCCAGGCCGAGCAGGCCGCGGCAACGGTTTAGCCGTTCCTGGAAGGATTTGGGGGTCTATAGGCCCCCAAATCCTTCACTCTTGACTCCCCTCCGGCTGCGCGACTAGGGTTGGTCGCGATGGAGGCCGCACAGCCACCTGCTCCGACCCCGGCGAAGCGGATTAGCGTCGGCGACGTCATCAGCGAGACGTTCTCGATCTACGGCCAGAACTTCGGCCCGCTGATCGGTAGCGCGATTGTCGTCTTCGTCGTCGTCGGTCTGCTCGCCGGCATCCTGGAGTCGGCGGGCGGGCTGATCCTCATCCTCCTCGCTGCTGCCGTCCGCCTGGCCGGCCACGCGCTCTACGTCGGCTTCGTCGTCAAGCTCGTCCAGGACGTCCGCGACGGGCGGCGCGATCAGGGCGTCGGCGACCTCTTCTCGGCGGGGGCGCCGTTCATCCTCGCCCTGATCGGCTTCGGCATCCTCTTCGGCATCGGCGTCACGATCGGCTTCCTGCTGCTGGTCGTACCGGGCCTGATCCTGATCACCTTCTGGTCGGTCGGCGCGCCGGCGATCGTGGTCGAGGGCATCGGGCCGGTCGACGCCTTCGGCCGCAGCTGGCGCCTCGTTCGCGGCGACGCCTGGGCGGTGTTCGGCACCCTTCTGGTCGTCCTGCTGATCGTGATCGGCATCGGCATCGTGCTCGCGGCGATTGCCAACCCGATCGGCAACGGCGAAGCCTCGACCTGGATCGCCTCCATCATCTCGACGACGATCACCGCGCCGATCTTCGCGATCGCGGTGACCGTCCTCTATTACGAACTGGCGGGTGGCACCGCTCCCGCCTCCCCCGCGACGCCACCTGCGGCGAGCGAACCGCCTCCGCCCCCACCTCCGGCGGGCTAGCCCACGCGAGCGCCCTGGCGGGCAATCTTCTGGCGCTTCGTTTTATCGAGCTCGACCTTGCGCAGGCGCACCGACTCGGGCGTAACTTCCACGCACTCGTCGTCGCGGAGGAACTCCAGCGCGGCTTCGAGCGAGAGTCGTTTGGGGGGCTCGAGGCGGACCAGGATGTCGGCGCTGGCGGCCCGCACGTTGGTCTGATGCTTTTCCTTGATCGCGTTGACGTCGAGGTCATCTGAGCGGGCGTTCTCGCCGATGATCATGCCCTCGTAGACCTCCTCGCCGGGGCCGATGAAGAGCGTGCCCCGATCCTGCAAGTTCATCAGCGCATGGCTGGCGCTCGCTCCTCGCCGGTCGGCCACCAGGGAGCCGGTCGGGCGGGTGCGCAGCTCGCCAGCCCAGGGCTCCCAGCGGTCGAAGACGTGGTGCATGATCCCCGAGCCGCGGGTCTCGGTGAGGAACTCGGTGCGCAGGCCGATCAGGCCCCGGGCGGGGACCAGATAGTCCATCCGCACCCAACCGGTGGAGTGGTTGACCATGTGATCGAGGCGGCCTTTGCGTCCGGCTAGCAGTTGGGTGATCGAGCCAACGTGACTCTCGGGCACGTCGATCGCCAGCCGTTCGACCGGCTCGTGAACCTTGCCCTCGATCTCGCGGACGATCACCCGCGGCTGGCCGGCGGTCAGCTCGAAACCCTCGCGGCGCATCATCTCCAGCAGCACGACCAGCTGCAGCTCGCCGCGTCCCTGTACCTCCCAGGTGTCCGGCCGCTCAGTGTCGGTGACGCGGATCGAGACGTTGCCGACCAGCTCGGCGTCAAGGCGGTCGCGGACCTGCCGTGCGGTCAGCTTCTTGCCCTCGGTCCCGGCCAGCGGCGAGGTGTTGATCCCGACCACCATCGAGAGCGAGGGTTCGTCGACCGTGATCACCGGCAGCGGGCGCGGATCCTCCGGGTCGGCCAGCGTCTCGCCGATCGTCACCTCGGGCAGGCCGGCGACGGCGATGATTTCGCCCGGTCCGGCCTCCTCGGCGGAGACCCGGTCGAGCGCCTCGGTCACGTAGAGCTCTGAGATCGTCGCCCGCTCGACGCTGCCGTTGGCGCGGCACCAGGCAATCTGCTGCCCGTTGCGAACAACTCCGTGGCGGACCCGACAGAGCGCCAGGCGGCCGACATAAGGGTCGGCATCGAGGTTGGTGACGAGGGCCTGGAACGAATGCTCGGGATCGTGCTCGGGCGCCGGGATGCGCTCCAGCATCAGGTCCATCAGGGGCGTCAGGTCGGTGCCCTCGGCACCTTCCGCGAGCGAGGCCCAGCCTGCTTTGGCGTTGGTGTAGACGATCGGGAAGTCGACCTGCTCGTCGTCGGCGTCGAGGTCGAGGAAGAGCTCGTAGACCTCGTCGACGACCGCGGCGATGCGGGCGTCGGGGCGGTCGACCTTGTTGACGACGAGGATCACCGGCAGCCTCGCCTCTAGCGCCTTGCGCAGGACGAAGCGGGTCTGCGGGAGCGGGCCCTCAGAAGCGTCGACCAGCAGCAGCACTCCGTCGACCATGGTCAACCCGCGCTCGACCTCGCCGCCGAAGTCGGCGTGGCCCGGCGTGTCGATGATGTTGAGCTTGACGCCGTTGTGGGTGACGGTGGTGTTCTTGGCGAGGATCGTGATGCCCTTCTCGCGCTCGAGGTCCATCGAGTCCATCACCCGCTCGGCCACGTCCTGGCCCTTGCGGAAGGCGCCGCTCTGCCACAGCATCGCGTCGACCAGGGTCGTCTTGCCGTGGTCGACGTGAGCGATGATCGCCACGTTGCGCAGGTTGTCTCGAGTGATCATTGGCGGAGATTACGGTCTGGCGTGCGTGGTCAAGCAGATCAAGGACGCAGGGAGCGTGGCGTGCTCTGCACGCGAGCGACCGAGGACGCAGATATGCGCAGTGCCACGCGCGTCAGAAGAGAGGCCCGCCGGAGCGGGCCTCTCTACACAGCTAAGAGCGGTGCGCTGCTACGAGGTCTGCTGGACGCTCGCGGCGGCCGGGCCCTTGGGGCCTTCCTCGGACTCATAGCTCACCTTGGAGCCCTCGGTCAGGGACTTGAAGCCCTCACCCAGGATCGCGCTGTGGTGGACGAAGACGTCCTTAGAGCCGTCGTCGGGCGTGATGAACCCGTAGCCCTTGTCGTCGCTGAACCACTTGACAGTTCCAGTTGGCATGCAATTGCCTCCACTTCATGTGCTGCGAACGCGGCACATGCGGTGAAGCAACGACGCGAGCGCTAGACACGACTTTTGCCGGATCTTCCGGCCTAACGCGGGCACCGTAGCAGGGTCGGCCCCCGCAGCACCGGCTCCCCTGCGGTGTTTCCCTTGCACCCATGCGTACGAGAGGCGCGGCGGAAATGGCTGCTTCAGACCCGGCCCTTGGCGGCCGATACGGTAAATCGTGATGTCGCCAGGGAATTCGCCCTGCCGCGGGGCGGCGCTCGCCTCGCTTGCGGTCCTCACGCTGGCCTCTTGGGTAGCGCCGGCCGTGGCATCGGCACCGACCGGCGAGCTGGGACCCACGATCGCCGCCGGCGGGGGCGATTACGTTTCGGGCCAGGCGATCGTCCGCTTTGAGCTCGGCGCTTCGGCGGCCGTTCGGGAGAAGGCGCGAAGCCAGGCGGAAGTCGACTTCGAGGAGACCATCGGTTTGCCGCGGGCGCAGGTCGTGAACGTGGAGGGATCGGTCAAGGCCGCGATTCGTCGCCTCGAGGGCGAGCCGGGCATTGCCTATGCCCAGCCAAACTACGTCTACAGCGCCCTGGCGGTCGAACCGCCCGACGACACCTTCTTCGGCGAACTCTGGGGACTCTCTGATCCGGCCCTGCCGGCGCCGGGAGTCGATGTCTTGAGCGCCTGGGAAGACACCCGAGGCGCCGACGAGGTGATCGCCGTCCTCGACACCGGCGTCGACCTGACTCATCCCGACCTCGTCGGCAATCTTTGGGAAAACCCGAGCCCGACCGTCGGCGACCTGCACGGATACGACTTCGTCGACGACGACGGCGATCCCGACGATTACAACTTCCACGGCACGCACGTCGCCGGCACGGCTGCGGCTGTGGCCGACAACACCCTCGGCATCGCCGGGGTCGCGCCGGAGGCGGAGATCATGGCCGTGCGAGTGCTCGACGGCGACGGCAGCGGTACGACGGCCACGATCGTGGCCGGGATCGAGTACGCGGCGGCGCACGGCGCCGGCACGATCAACATGAGCCTCGGTGGCCCGGCGGGGCCCGGTGACCAGGCGACGGCGGACGCGATCGAGGCGGCTGGCGAAGCGGGTGCGGTTGTGGTGGTAGCGGCCGGCAACGAAGGCGCCGACAACGACGCCGAACCGCACACGCCGTGCGCCCTGCCCGGCGCCAACCTGATCTGCGTCGCCGCGCTCAACCAGACCGGCAGCCTGGCGAGCTTTTCCAACTTCGGCGCCGAGTCGGTCGATTTGGCCGCCCCCGGGACGACGATCCTCAGTGCCAAGACGGACTACGGCCCGCCGCTCTTCAGCGATGGCTTCGAGTCCGGCCTGGGGCTGTGGACCACGGAAGCGTTCGACGGGGGCGTGCCCTGGGGGACGAGCTCGTTCCCCGCCAACGGAACGCTTTCGGCGGCCGACAGCCCCGGTGGGAACTACGGTCAGCAGACTCCAGGGGCCGAATCCCTCGCTGAATCCACCCTTTACACGACGGCGGCGATCGATCTAACCGGTGAGCGGGGCTGTCGAGTCCACTTCAACACCGCCTATGAGATCGAGCCGTTCTTCGACGGGTTCTTCGCCGGGGCCATCTCGGAGACGCCGTTCTTCGAGGACCTCGACTTCGACGGTGCGGTGCTCGACGGCACCTCGCCCGGGTTTCCGAACGTGCTCGCCAAAGAGGAAGCGTCGGTGTCCGCTCTGGATGGCCGCGGTGATGCGCACGCGATCTTCGCCGTTCTCTCTGATGAAAACGAAGAGCTGGACGGCGCCTACGTAGACGACATGCGCCTCTTCTGTCGTGATGTCACCTACGTCAACGCGATCGCGACGAGTCAGAACTACGACCAGGCCACTTCGGGCAACTACGTGCGCTTCCAGGGCACCTCGATGGCGACGCCGCACGTCGCCGGGGTCGTCGCATTGGTGCGTGCCGCGGCCCCCGGCTTGAGTGCCGCGGACGCCGTTGACGCGGTGCTCGCAGGCGCTTCTGCGATCCCCAAAGTCACGCCGGGGAAGCGGACGGCGACCGAAGGGATCGCTGACGCTTGCAAGGCGATCGCGCTGGTGACCGGGGGTGACGTTGCCACGGACTGCCCGGCCAGCAGCGAACCTATGCCGCAGCCGCCCAACGCCGGCGGCGAGGAACCGCCAGCGATCCCGGTGGCGCCGGACGTGGAAACGCCGACTCCCTTTCCTCCCGGGACCACTCCGACCGATCGCCAGCGGCCCTCTACTTACTTCAAGCGGCGCCCGCCCAGGGTGATTCGGACGTCGGGCCGCAACGCCCGGGCCGTCTTCTCCTTCGGCTCGGGGGAGCGGGGCGTGACTTTCCTCTGCAAGGTCGACCGCGGCTCGTTCCGCAGGTGCCCGGCGCTGTTCATACGGCGCTACCGGCTCGGCCAGCACGTGCTGCGGGTCAAGGCCCGCGACGCCGCCGGCAACGTCGACCGCACCCCGGCCGTTTATCGCTTCCGGGTCGAGCGCCCGTAGGCAAACGTCAGTCGGGCGAATCCGGGATCTCGCTTACGGTGTTGCCACGACGAGCTATGCGGTGTCCCAGGAAGAGCAGAGCCAGCAGGGCGAGGGCACTGCCCCAGACGAGGGGATCGGTGGGCGAGAGGCCCTCCAGGCGGGTGCCGAAGTAGACCGAGAGGGCGGTGATCGGCAGGTAGCCGACGGCCGTCGTCCAGACGAAGCGCCAGACCGGGACCCGGGCGGCGCCCGCGGCGTAGGAGGTGAGACTGAAGGGGACGATCGGCAGCAGGCGGACGGCGAGCAGCAGGGTGGCGCCGCCGCGCTCGATCGCCGCCTCGGTGCGCTCGAAGCGCTCGGTTCCGAACCAGCGGTCGAGCAGCGGTCGCGCGACCGAGCGCCCGACCGCGAAGCAGAGCAGCCCGGAAAGCAGCCAGCCGAACATCATCAGCGCCAGCGCCGGGAAGAAGCCGTAGACGAAGCCCGCGGCCGCATCGACTATCTCCGCCGGGTAGAAGACGACGGCGTGGATCAGCGCCAGGCCGACGATCAGCAGCGGTCCGGCGACGCCGAGGTCGTCGAGTCGGCTGCGCACCTCCGCGGTGTCGCCGCGGACCGCCGCTGCGAAGGCGTCGCGCAGTTCCGGGATCGCCAGCACCGTCGCCGCCATCAGGGCGATCCCGCCGAGGGTGACTGCAATGGCTGCGAGCGACGGCCTGGGCGACTCCACCCGCCGAGTATCGCCGGCTCAGCTGCGCAGGCGTTCGGCCAGGGCCGAGTGGCGGCCGCCGCTGTTGTCGCGGCGGACGGCCATCTCGAGGGCGGCGGGATCGCCGATCAAGACGCAGTTGCTGCGGGCGCGGGTGATCGCGGTGTAGAGCAGGGGGCGGGTCAGCATGCGGGCGTGGGAGCGATGGCAGACGCCGACCACGACCGGCACCTCGCAACCCTGCGCCTTGTGGACCGAGATCGCGTAGGCGAGGCGCAGCGTCGCCGTCTCGCCGTAGGGGATGACCAGCGAACCGCCCTCGTCGGTGTCGACGAAGATCGATTCCTCCTCCGGGTCGTCGGCGCGGAGGAAGACGATCGAGCCGTTCATCAGCCCCAGCTCGTGCGAGTTGCGGGTCTGGATCAGGCGGTCGCCGATACGGAAGCGCTCGCTGACAGCGGCGGCGCCGTCGGGGTTGAGCTGCGCCTGCAGCCGCTCGTTAAGCGCGTCGATCCCAACCGCCCCTTTGTACATCGGCGCCAGCACCTGCACCTCGCGCACCGGGTCGACGCCAAAGCTCGCCGGGGCCCGCTCGGCGACCACCTCGACCACGGTATCCAGTGCCCGCTCGGGGTTAGGTCGGTCGATGAAGAAGAAGTCGTGGTCCTGGTCGCCGGTCGGCTGCAGGTGCGGCGGGCGGCCCTGGTTGATCTCGTGGGCGGCGGTGGTGATCATCGAGCGCGCCGCCTGGCGGAAGATCTGGGTGAGGCGGACGACCGGCGCGACGTCGGCGGCGATCAGGTCCTCGAAGGGCTTGCCGGCACCGATCGGCGGCAGCTGGTCGGCGTCGCCGACGAAGACGACGTGGGTCGACTCGGCGAGGCCGCCGAGCAGGACCTCGATCAGGCGCAGGTTGAGCATCGAGGACTCGTCGACGATCGCCAGGTCGACCGGCAGCGGATGGCCGGGTCGGTAGCCGGGCTCGCGCCCCGGCATCCACTCGAGCATGCGGTGGATCGTCTGTGCCTCGTGCCCGGTCGCCTCCTCGAGCCGCCGCGCCGCGCGGCCGGTCGGCGCGCAGAGGGCGATCGAGGCG
>JBAREU010000034.1:0-3076 GCA_049796515.1 Solirubrobacterales bacterium | reverse complement strand
CGCCCGACCCACGCGGTGGCGTCTATCCGCCGACCGCCCAGCACGCGGTGCGCCAGGGCCCGGTCGCGGCTCGCAACATCGCCGCCGAGCTCGGCGTGGGCACGCCACGCCGTTTCGAGTACCGCGGCAACGCCTCCTTCGTCAACCTCGGCCGCTACAAGGCTGTGGGCAGGGTAGGAGGCCGCAAGTTCCGTGGCTTTCCCGCCTGGTGGATGGCACGGACCTACCACATGAGCCAGATTCCCGGCGTAGCCCGCAAGGTGCGCGCCGTGATCGATTGGACTGCCAGCCTGCCCTTTCGCCGCGATCTCGCCGAGGTCGGCTCGATCGGGCATCCGCAACGGCTTGGCGCGACAATGGAGCCGTGGGATTCGAGTACCTCATCATCGCCCTCTTCTTCGGGCTCGCGACCGGAATAATCGGCCGCGCCAAGGGCAGCTCCTTCTGGCTCTGGCTGCTGATCGGCACCGTGCTGCCGCCCTTGGGCCTGATCGCCGTCATCCTCTACCGCGTCGAGAAGGACGAACCGGAACGGCAGTGCCCGACCTGCGGCAAGGCGGTGAAGCTCTACGTCCAGGTCTGTCCCCGCTGCGGAACCGACCTCTATTTGCCCGACCCCGCTGCGGTCCGACACCCGGGGGTTGGGTAGGGATCGCAGCGCACGGGGTAGGGTCGGGATCGTGAAGCTCGCCGCGCTCGCAATCTCGCTCTCGCTCGGATTCGCGACCGCCGCCTCCGCCGCCACGCTTCAGCCGGTCGGCGACTTTGACCAACCGATCTTCGTCACCTCGGCCCCGCTGGACCCCAATCGCCTGCTGATCGTCGAGCGGGAAGGGCGGGTGTTGGAGGCGAGCGCCGAAGGGTTCGGCGAGTTCGCTGACCTGACTGCCCTGGTCGCTTGCTGCGCGAGCGAGCGTGGCATGCTCTCGATCGCGCCGGCGCCCGATTTCGACGCCTCGGGGCGCTTCTACGCCGCCTACACCGGCAAAGAGGCGGCAGGGGGCGAGGAGGGGGACATTCACGTCGATGCGTTCCGGCCCGATGACGCCGGCGGGTTGCTGCGTGAACCGATCCTCTCGGTGGGGCACTCGTTCGACGACACCCACCACGGCGGCCAGCTCCAGCTCGGCCCCGACGGCCACCTCTACCTCTCCAGCGGCGACGGCGGCGGCGCCGGCGACCCGCTCGGCAGCGGTCAGAACCTCGCCACCCTGCTCGGCAAGATCTTGCGCTTCGAACCGCGCCCGGGCGCCGTGCCTGAAATCTGGAGCTACGGTCTGCGCAACCCCTGGCGCTTCTCTTTCGACCGTACGAGCGGGGACATGGTGATCGCCGACGTTGGTCAGGGCATGCGGGAGGAGGTCGACCTGGCGCCGAGTCCCACTCCCGGGGCCGTTGGCGGGGCGGGGGCGAACTACGGCTGGAACTGTCGCGAGGGCTTCATCGCCTACCCAAGCGCCCCGCCGAGTTGCACCGGCGCCGGCGGCTTCACCGATCCTGTCTTCGACTACCCGCACCTCGACCCCGAAGACGGCAGCGCCCACGGCTGCGCGATCACCGGCGGCTACGTCGTGCGCGACACGAGCCTCGGCGATCTCTACGGCCGCTACGTCTACGCCGACTTCTGCATCGGCGAGATCCGCTCGCTGGAGCTGCCGGCAAGCGCTGGCGAAGGGGCGAGCGGCGACCGCTCGGAGGGGCTCACGGTCGCCAACCCGACCTCGTTCGGGGAGGATGCCTGCGGCCGCGTCTACGTCGCCTCGAACGCCGGCACGGTCTACCGGCTCGTGGGGGAGGCTCCTGCCTCGTGTCCGTCACCCAGTTCTTCCGCTGGCGCTGCTGGCGCCTCCGCCGAGCAGGCGGTCTCCGCGAGCGTTGGCGGTAAGGCCCAGCCGGCGCGGGTTCACCTCACCAGGAGGTCTCGTCCGACGGCCGCCGGACTGAGGCTGGTCCTCACCGCCCGCGCGAGCCCCTGCCCGGCACAAGCGGGCGCCGCGGTGCAGCTCAAACGCGGCGGGCACCGAATCGAGCGCAAGCCGTTGAACCGTCGCTGCCTCGCCCGCTTCCGTTTGCGCGTCGATCGGCGCTCGACCTTCCGGGCGCTGCTCTTCGGGCCCGCCGGAGGCACGCTCGATCGCTCGCCACCCCTCCTCATCACCGCCTTTCAGGCAGCGGGCTGAGCGGCGAGCGCCGCCTGGATCGGCGCCGTGTCCCAGCGCCCGATCGCCTCGATCACCCGTCCGTCGCGGAGCTTGAAGCGGCCGATGCCGTCCCAGGCGAGCCGCTCTCCGTTGACCGTCGCCTCCATCGCGTACTCGACGAAGATCACGTCGCCGCGCGCCGCCCAGTTGCGCGTCTCGAGCGAGATGTCAGGCATCGCGGCCTTGATCCCGCGCACGTAATCCGGCTCTTCGTCGCCCCTGATCGGGCGCTCCATGCCGGAGTGGTCGATCGTTGCCTCCGGGTGCACCATCTCGAACCGCTCGAGGCGGTCGGCGTCGAAGCTCGGCCAGATTTCCTCGTACACCTGCATAAATCGCTCGACATCGCTCACCGGGGCTCCCTTCGGTCGGGTCTGGATTGGCGGCGACGATATGTGCACGGCTGCGCCCTGTCTGGCGGAAATCCGCCAAGGTCGCCTGCCCCGATCCACCTGTCCGAAAACCGCTAGAGATGGCGCTGGTGCCGTGGGACCATGGCCACCGTGATCGCCGATTTCGAGGCCTGCTACCGCTTCATGCGCAGCCGCGACCCGCGTTACGACGGCTTCTTCTTCGTCGGCGTTCTCTCCACCGGTATCTACTGCCGCCCGAGTTGCCCTGCGCGACTGCCGAAGCGGCGCAACGTACGCCTCTTCCAGAGCGTCGCCGCCGCCCAGGGGGCGGGCCTGCGGGCATGTAAGCGCTGCGACCCCGACGCCGCCCCCGGCTCTCCCGCCTGGAACCGGCGGGCCGACGTCGCCGGGCGGGCGGTTCGGCTGATTGCCGAGGGCGCCGTCGACCGCGATGGTGTGTCGGGCCTGGCCGGGCAGCTCGGCTACAGCGAGCGCCAACTCCAGCGGATCCTCACCGAAGAG
>JBAREU010000033.1:0-5015 GCA_049796515.1 Solirubrobacterales bacterium | reverse complement strand
CTCCTACGCGGCGATGAGCTCGCGGCCGAGCTCGGCATCGCTCCCGGCCCCGAGCTGGGCGATCTGCTGGCCGAGCTCGAGGCAGCCCAGTATGCGGGCGAGGTGATGACCCGCGAGGAGGCGGTCGAGAGGGCCCGTTCAGTCCGCGGCTGAATGCCGCCTCAGGCGCTTTGTCGAGAGCGTCAGGTACCCTCCCCGCCTGATGGCCAAAGAGGAGAAGATCGAGATGGAGGGCGAGATCACCGAGGCCCTCCCCAACACGATGTTCCGCGTCAAGCTCGACAACGACCACGAGGTCCTCGGCCACATCTCGGGCAAGATGCGCCGCCACTACATCCGCATCCTGCCGGGCGATCGGGTAAAGATCGAGCTGTCCCCTTACGATTTGGATCGCGGTCGAATTACGTACCGCTACAAATAGTTGGCGGACGCTGCAAACTTCAGTTTTCGCGCCCGTCTTGGAACTCGGTTACTAGGGCCGACCAAGCAAAATCCTTCGCTCCCAATCCTTTTCCGGTTCGAGGGTCGTAGTACTCGCGCAGGCCTTCGCGCTCGATGGCGCCGACTAGGCCTTTGGCCATGTTGGCCGCTGCCTCGTCGTAGCCGAGGCGGCGCAGGCCTAGCCAGAGCAGCCAGGCGGCGTTGATCCAGGTCGGGCCGCGCCAGTAGCGGCGGATCGGGCCGCGGCTGCCACCCGGCTCGTAGCTCGGCTCGGAGACGGCCACCGAGGGTGGGGCGACGGGCGTGAGGAACTCGCGACGGTTGAGCAGGTGCTCCTCGACCAGGCGGCGGCCGATCTCGTCGGGCAGGTCCGGGAGGGCGAGCGGCGCGAGTGCCGCCCAGGTGATGATCCCGGGTCGGGCGCCACCTGGCTGGACCTCGTCGAGGAAGAGGCCCCGCCTCTCGTCCCAGAGCCGCTCGACCAGTGCGGGAGTCGCGGATGGTCGGCCGAGCGCCTGCAGCGAGAGCGACCAGAGCGTGTTGACGAGGGTCTCGCAGAGCACCGGGCCGCCCCGGTCGCGGATGTGACGGGCGTCGAAGCCGAGCTTGCGGTTGCGGCGCACCAGGCCGGGAAAGCCGATCCGCCCATTGGCCCGTCGCCCCCAGACAGGGTCGAACTTGGGCGAGGCGTCGAGGCCGGACTCGTCCGGCTGCACGATCCAGAGCAGGCCGTCGCCGTCGAGGTCGCGCTCGCGCGCTAGCCAGTCCGCCTGGGCGGCGATCCGCGGCTCGTCCCGCGGGTCACCGACAGCGATCCGCCAGGCCCAGGCGAGCAGTGGCGGCTGGATCGTCTCGGTTTGGAGTGAGCGCCGCGAGGCGACGTTGTAGAAGGGGTAGCGGCTGGGCGAGACCGGCCGGTTCCAGAAGATCGTGTGGCCGATGAAGCCGTCCTCCCGCTGCGCGGCGAGCAGGCTCTCCAGCTCGGCGCGGGCCCGCAAGGGCTCGAACCGCCGCCAGACGATCGCCGCGAAGCAGGAGTCCCAGTACCACTGCCACGGATAGCGGCTAGGGCTGGGCCGCGTATATGCGTATCTGGCGCCACTGCGCTCGCCTTCCAACCAGTTCCCTCGCAGCACCTCCTCAGCGGTCACGCGCCGGTGCGGCGCATTTCTCGCAGGGCGAGGGCGCCGAGGACGAGTAGCAGCCCAGCGAGGGCGAGCAGGCCGGGCCAGGTCTCGGCCCAGCTGACGCCGCCGACGAAGCCTTGGCGCGCCGCTTCGATCACGTCGGTGAGCGGGTTGATCTTGGCGACGTCGGCCAGCCACGGCTGCAGCAGGGCCAGCGGTGCGTAGGCGGTGGTGAGCAGGATCGCGGCCATCGTGCCCGCCTGCATCAGCGGCGCCGCCGACTGGCTCTTGTAGCGCAGCGCCAACATCGAGCCCCAGCAGGCGGCGACCGCGGCCATCGCGACGACCATCAGGTAGGTGACGAGCAGGCCGTCGATGCCCGGCCAGCCGGCGCCCAGCGGCAACGCGATCGCCAGCACGAAGGTGGCGGGGATCAGCGCCCGGGTGCTGGCGGAGAGAACCGTGCCGGCGAGCAGGACCCAGCGCGGGGCGGGGGAGACGAGCAGGCGGTCGAGCCAGCCCTGCTCGATGTCGCGGGCGAGGTTGACCCCCGCCGCGGCGCCGGTGAAGCCGGCCCCCTGCAGCATGCTGACCGGGACGACAAAGCTCTCGTAGGTACCGGTTTCGAAGCCGCGCAGCTGGGTCAGGGCGCCGAAGACCCCGTTCAGGCCGAGGAAGAAGATGGTCGGGGCGAGGACACCGGGGATTGCTGCGCCGGGCACGCGCAACAGCTCGTTCCTCGCCCGTGCCATCAGCGCGCCGATCGTCGCCAGGTTGGCGCGCCAGGCTGGGATCGCCGCGGTCGCTTCCATTAGCCGACCCGCAGGCGGTGGCGCAGCGCTTGCGCGCTGAGCACGAGGCCGAGGACGACGATGCCGCCGATCGCCAGCAGCGCGTTCGCCGTGTCGGAGGCGTCGATCCCCGAGATGATCGGTTCGCGCACCCCTTCGACGATGATGCTGAACGGGTTGTATTCGGCGATCGTCTTCGCCGGCTCGATCATCAGGTCGACCGGGAAGAAGGCCGAGGAGACGAAGAGGACGACGAGGACGAGCGGGAAGAGGCCCTGGACGACGCTGGCGCTGCCGCTGCGCAGGGCGATCGCCGCGCCGATCCCGCCGACCGCCATCGCCGTCGCGGTGACCAGGGCGATCGCCACAAGCGCCCCGGGGACGCCGCCCTCGATCTCGGCGCCGAAGACGAGCCCGATCGCGAGGAACCAGAGTGCCGAGAGCATGCCCAGCACCGCCGTACTCGCCAGGCGGCCGAGGACGATCGTGAAGCGGGAGATCGGCGCGGCGAAGAGACGGTCGGTGAATCCCATCTCGATGTCGACCGCCAGCGCGATGCCGCCGCTGTTGCCGGCGAGCATCAGCGACTGCATCATCGCCCCGGCGAGCATGAACTGGAGGAAGCTCTGCACCGGGGGGAAGCCGGGCAGGTTGACGGCGCCGCCGGCGCCGCCGGTCTGGATTGCCAGCAGCAGGGTCGGGAAGACGACGATCGGCGCCATCAGCTGCGGTCGCCGGAAGGTCTGCCGGACCGAGCGCATGCCCAGAGCCCGCACGACCCGCAGGTTCGTCGCCAGGCCGCTCATGCGGTGACGGCCTCCTCGTCCTCCCCGCTCCCCTCGCCCTCCTGCTCGAGGTGGTAGCCGGTCTTGGCGACGAAGACGTCGTCGAGGCTGGGGTGGACGAGCTCCAGCGCGCCGACCGCGATGCCCGCTTCGTCGAGGGCGCGCACGACGCGTGGGATGTCGCCGGCCCCGTGCTCGACCTCGACCAGGACGGTCTTGCCGTCGATTGGTGGCAGCAGCGGCCCGATCCGTCCGCAGATTTCCTCCGCCTCGGCGATCGATCCCTCCTCTAGCTGGAGGCGGATGTGGGGGTGGCCGATTTCGGCTTTGAGCGAGGCGGGCGTCCCTTCGGCGACGATCCTGCCGCTGTCGATGATCCCGACGTTGTCGGCGAGCTGGTCAGCCTCCTCCAGGTACTGGGTCGTAAGGAAGACGGTCGTGCCCTCGTCGTTGAGCGCCCGCACCTCCTCCCAGATCGTCTTGCGGCTGACCGGGTCGAGGCCGGTGGTCGGCTCGTCGAGGAAGAGCACGCGCGGTTCGTGGACGAGTGCGGCGGCGAGGTCGAGGCGGCGCTGCATGCCGCCGGAGTAGGTGCCGACGCGCCGGTCGGCGGCATCAACGAGGTCGACTCGCTCGAGCAGGTCGTCGGCGCGGCGCCTGCCCTCGCCGCCAGGGAGCCCCTGCAGGGTGGCCTGCAGGCGGATCAGCTCGCGCCCCGTCATCAGCGGGTCGAGTGCCGCCTCTTGCAGGGCGACGCCGATCGAAGCACGCACCCGGCGGGCTTCGCCGACGACGTCGTGGCCGGCGACGGTCGCCCGCCCGCCGGTCGGCAGGAGCAGCGTGGTCAGCATCCGCACCGTCGTCGTCTTGCCGGCCCCGTTGGGACCGAGGAAGCCGTAGATCTCGCCCTCGCCGACCTCGAGGTCGACCCCTTGAACTGCCAGCACCTCGTCGAAGGCGCGCTCCAGCCCCTCGACCGCGATCGCGGCTGAGCCGGCCATCTAGGCCTCCGTCGGCTCGGCCTCCGCCAGCGGCGGCAGCGACTCGACCCAGCGGCGCCCGTTTGCGCGCTCCAGCGCCTCGGCGGCGTCGAGGAGCAGCTCGTCGCCTCCCCAGGTGGCCTGGAGCTGCAGGGCAATCGGCAGCCCCTCGCTCAGTCCGACGGGCATGCTGATCGAGGGAATCCCGGTCAGGTTGGCGAGCGCCGCACCGCGTACGTTGGCCTGGTCCGCGCTCACCGTCCCCGACGGCAGCTCGACCATCGGCAGCTCGAGCGGCGGTGCAGGGGCGGGAATCGTCGGCCAGGCGATCACGTCGACTTCCTTGAACAGCGAGGCGAGGCGGCGGCGCATCAGCGTTCGCACTCTGGTCGCTTGGACCGTCGCCGCCGCCGGCACCAGCGTGCGGTACTTGAGCGTGCCGCGCGCGACCGGGCTCAGCTCGGGGTCGAGGTTGTTGAGCCGCGCCGGCGGCACGCCGCTCATGCTCTCCGAGTTGATGATCAGGATCGCGGCGAGGGTCGCCGCCTGTAGGTCCGGCAGGGAGATCTCGCGCACCTCACCGCCGGTCTCCGTGCGCAGCGCCTCGATCGCCCCCTCGCAGGCATCGCGTACCTCCGGCGTCACGTCTTCGGAGACCGGATCGCGGACGACGCCGATCCGCAGGCCGGACGCATCTCCCGCTTTCAGCTCCTCGCCGAATAGGACCGAGCCGAGCAGGCGGCAGTCGGCGGCGTCGGCGCAGAGCGGGCCGGAGACGATCAGGGTGGTGATCGGCGCCATGTGGTGCCCCGCCATCGCGGAGCGGCCGAAGGTGGGCTTGAGGCCGGTCAGGCCACAGTAGGCGGCGGGGAAGCGCACCGAGCCCAGGCC
>JBAREU010000032.1:0-26390 GCA_049796515.1 Solirubrobacterales bacterium | reverse complement strand
GGGGTCGGCGGAGCAACAGCGGGGAGGCTCCGGCGACCCCTCCCCCGGCTCCCATCACCATCGTCTGCTCCGGACTACTGCCTGCCGAGCTGGATGAGACCGCGGCCGCGTTTGCCCCAGCTGGGCTCGATGAGGCCGAGCGTCGCCAGGACGGCGACTGGGCGGCGTTGCTGCTGCGTCGTCGCTAGCGGGTATGTTTTCGCCGATGCTGGCGACGATCGGGGACCCCGGCTACAAGCTCGTCTTCTTCCTCCACATCCTGGCCGTAGTGCTCGCCTTCGGCCCAACTTTCGGCTACGCCCTGTTCTTCTCGGTGGTCCCGAGCTTCCCGCGGTCGGCACCGGCAATCCTGGCAGGCGTGCAGAAATGCGATCGCTACCTGGTGAATCCTGGGATGATCGTCCTCCTGCTGGCCGGGATCTACCTGCTCGTTGACGGGCCCTGGGAGACCGGTGACGCCTTCGTCAGCACCGGTTTTGTTGCGATCATCGTCCTCTTCGCCCTCCAGCACGCCTTCTTCCAGCCCCAGACCCAGAAGGCGAAGGAGCTGGCCGAACAAGACCTGAAGTCCGACGATGCGCTCAGCGACGAGTTCACCGCGCTCAGCGAACGGATCGGCAAAGTGGGCGGCCTGGCCGGCGTGATCGTCGTCGTGGCGATCTTCTTCATGACGTACAAGCCATTCCTGTAGACGCCTCGCGGCCGATCGCGATGTTCGACTCCGGCGTCGGTGGCCTCACCGTGCTGCACGAGTGCCTGGTCTCGTTGCCGGAGGAGGACTTCGTCTACCTCGGTGACACGGCGATGTTTCCCTACGGCACGCGCGACCCGGAGCGACTGCGGGAGCGGATCCGCGTGATCGCCGCCCTCTTGCTGGACGGGGGCGCGAAGTTGCTGGTGATCGCCTGCAACACGGCGACCTCGATCGGCACCGACGTGGCGCGTGAGGTGGCGGCGGAACACGGGGTCGAGGTTGTTCCCGTGGTCGAGCCACAGGCCGAGATCGCGGCGGCGATCACCGACAACGCCCGGGTCGGCGTACTCGCGACGCCGAACACGGTTGAGAGCGGCGCCTACCGCCGTGCCCTCGAGGCCCAGGGAAGGGCACTCGAGGTGACCGAGGTCGAGGCCCCGGACCTCGCACCCTTTATCCAGGATGGGTCCCCGTTCGACGATGGCGTCGTCGAGATGGCCCGCGCCTACTGCGCGCCGTTGAAGCGGGCCGAGGTCGACACGCTGATCCTTGGTTGCACCCATTACCCCTTGGTCGCGCCGCTGCTGCAGCGCATCCTCGGCCGCGACGTGCGGCTCGTCAGCGGGGGACACGCGGTCGCCGCCGCCGTCCAGCGAACGCTTGAGTCGGCCGGCCTTGCCCGCCCCGCCGACGGCGAGGGCGAGTACCGCTTCCTCTGTAGCGGCGAGGTCGAGTCCTTCCGTGAGCTGGGTACGCGCTTCCTGCAGATGCCCCTCGGGGAGGTCGAGCAGATCCAGGTTTCGGCCTCCGGCTGATCTTCTGACCCAGAGAATTTTCGAAGTTGGCGCGTTTGTCACCCAAACGCGCGTCTGGGCCTGTCAGCGTCGGCCCCATGACTACCACAACGATTCTATCCGGCAATACCGTATATACTCACCCCGTGGCCAAGGTGATGATCTCAATGCCCGACGACCTGCTCGACCGGCTCGACGCCCAGGCGCGTGCGAACCACGAGACGCGTAGCGGTTTCCTGCGCCGCCTCGCCGAGCGTGAGCTGAACGCCGAAGCAGCGGATCAGCGCAAGAGGCTCGAAGAGCTCCTTGGGCCCCCTATGAATCTGGGCGGCGATGCGGCCAGGCTGATCCGCGAAGACCGCGAATCGCACTGACCGTGCTCCTGCTCGACGCGAGTGTCTGGGTGGCAGCGAAGGACGGCAAAGATCGCTATTTCGAATCGGCCCGACCCCTGGTCCTCGACCCCACCCATCCGGTCGCTGCGCTGGATTTGACCTTCTACGAGGTGGCCAATGGACTGGGGGCGCGGCGCGGGCACCATGTGGCGGCGGCGGAACTCTGCCAGACGATCGTCGAGCGATGCCCGGGCACGATTCTCTCGGTCGATGCGCGGATGATCGAGTCTGCTCTCGAGATCGCCGCCGAACACGGCCTTACCGCCTACGACGCCGCCTATGTCGCAGCCGCCCGACGCCACGATTGGACCCTGGTCAGCGTCGACGTGGCCGATTTGGTCTCCAAGGGCCTCGCCGTCGCTCCCGACGCCGCCGATTACCCTTCCTAGGACGATGAGCGTTCTGGAGCAGGTACAGGCGGATGTGCGCACGGCGATGAAGGCGGGCGAGCGCGATCGGGCCGCGGCACTGCGGATGATCGTCGATTCGCTGCAACAGGACGCCAAGTTGGGCAAGGGCGACGAGATCGCCGTGCTGCAGCGCGAGCGCAAGAAGCGCCTCGAGGCGGCCGACGCATACAGCGAGGCGAACCGCGCCGACCAGGAGAGCGCCGAGCGCTTCGAGGCCGAGCTGATCGAGGCCTACCTGCCGGCGCAGCTCTCCGACGCGGAGCTGACGGATCTGGTCGAAGCGGCGATCGCCGAGACAGGCGCCTCCGAGCAGAAGCAGATGGGTCAGGTGATGTCGGCGCTGATGTCGAAGGTGGGTGGCCGCGCCGACGGCAAGCGGGTTAGCGCGGCGGTGCGAGAGAAACTTGGCTCGTAGGCAGCTGACCCTTGATAACTCCGTGGCCGCCGAGCTGGCCGGCTCCGAGGACGCCGTCCTGCGGGCGCTGCGGGGGCGACTCGACTGCGAGTTCCACCTGCGTGGCAACGTCCTCACCCTCGACGGTGAGTCGAGCGACGTGCAGACCGCCGCGACGGTCGTCGACGAGTTGGTCGACCTGATCGAGCAGGGTCACGAGGTGGCCCCGGGGACGATCGAAGCGGTCACCGGTGCCCTCGACGCGCACGAGAGCCCCGCCGAGATCCTCGAGGACGTCGTCTGGCGTCACCGCAACACCAAGGTGGCGCCGAAGACGCTTAACCAGAAACGCTACGTCGACTCGATCCGCAACCACACGATCACCTTCGGCATCGGCCCGGCGGGCACCGGCAAGACCTTCCTCGCGGTGGCGATGGCGGCGCATGCTTTGGCGGAGCGCGAGGTGCAGCGGATCATCCTCACCCGGCCCGCGGTCGAGGCCGGCGAGCGGCTGGGGTTCCTGCCGGGAGACATCCAAGCCAAGGTCGATCCATACCTGCGACCGCTCTTCGACGCTCTCTTCGACATGCTCGATCCGGACCGGGTCAACGGCTACTTCGAGCGCGGCGTGATCGAGGTGGCCCCGCTCGCCTTCATGCGCGGCCGGACCCTCAATGACTCCTTCGTCATCCTCGACGAGGCGCAGAACACGAGCCCCGAGCAGATGAAGATGTTCCTCACGCGGCTCGGCTTCAACTCCCGCATGGTCGTCACCGGCGATGTGACGCAGATCGACCTGCCCACCGACCAGCGCTCGGGCCTGGTCGTCGTCCGCGACATCCTCGGCGAGGTGCAGGACATCTCCTTCGTTCGCTTCGGCGGAGAGGACGTCGTCCGCCACAAGCTCGTGCAGCGGATCGTCGCCGCCTACGGCGAGCACGCCGAGCGTCAGCAGGGCGAGCAGCCTCCGGCCGCGGATGACGGTTGATCTCGCCGACGTGCCCGTCGAGCTGCGCGGCGCGGTGGCGGCGGCGCTGAGCGCGGTCGGCGTGACCGACGGCCACCTGGCTGTGGAGCTCGTCGATGCGGCGCGGATCCAGGAGCTCAACCGCGCTCATCGCGGCAACGATGCTCCCACCGACGTGCTTGCTTTCCCGCTGGACGGCACCGGGCCGACCGTCGGCCCGCGCGAGCTGGGCGACGTGACGATCTGCCCCGAGCACTGCACGGACGTCGTCGAAGCGGCGGTCCACGGCACCCTGCACCTCTGCGGCATGGACCACGAGACCGATGAGGGCGAGATGCTCGCCCTGCAGGAGCGCGTGATGGCGGAGCTGAGATGACGCGCGCCGGGTTCATCGGGCTGGCCGGGCGCCCGAACGTCGGCAAGTCGACCCTGGTCAATGCGATCGTCGGCAGCCACGTGGCGATCGTCTCGGTGCGGCCGCAGACGACGCGGCGGGCGATCCGCGGCATCGCCACCGACACCGAGGCCGGGCGCCAGCTCGTCATCGTCGACCTGCCGGGTGTGCAGAAGCCGCGCGACGTGCTGACCGAGCGCATGCAGGCCAGGGTCGAGCGCGAGCTCGCCGACTCCGATCTGGCCCTGCTGGTCGTCAACGGCGAGCAGGGGATCGGACCCGGCGACCGCTTCATCGCCCGTGCCCTGCTCGGCACAAGCAGCGAGCTGCCGACGATCTGCGCCGTCAACAAGGTCGACCGGGTGGGGCCGAACGAGTTGGTCCCGGTCCTCGCCGAGGCCGCCGAGCTGGAGGGGGTGGACGAGGTGTTCCCGATCAGCGCCCGCAGCGGCGAGGGGGTGGGGGAGCTGGTCGAGCGGCTGGGCGAGCTCGTCCCCGATGGTCCTTACATGTACCCACCGGAGGACCACAGCGATCAGCCGGGCGAGACGATGCTGGCCGAGCTGATCCGCGAGCAGGTGCTCAACCGTACCCGTGAGGAGATCCCGCATTCGGTCGAGGTCCAGGTCAAGGAGGTCGGGACGCGCGATGACGGCCTGGTCACCGTCCGCGCTGAGATCTGGGCGGAGACCGAGTCGCAGAAGGGCATCCTGATCGGCAAGGGGGGCAGGAAGGTCGGCGAGATCGGTAGCGCCGCCCGTCACTCGCTCGAAGGTGAGCTCGGCGCCAAGGTTCATCTCGACCTCCAGGTCCGCGTCCGTGGCCACTGGCGCCGCGACGAGGGACTGCTGGATCGGCTCGGCATCGAGTAACTACGATGCATTGATGTTCGATGAGGTTCAGTTCGACGAGCGCGGCCTGGTGCCGTGTGTGGCCCAGGACGCCGACAGCGGCGAGGTGCTGACGCTCGCCTACGCGAACGAGGAGGCGCTGCGGCTCACGGTCGAGACGGGTGAGATGCACTTCTTCAGTCGTTCGCGGGGGAGGATCTGGCGCAAAGGCGAAGAGTCCGGCAACGTGCTGAAGCTGAAGCAGCTGCGCTACGACTGCGATGGCGACGCGATCGTCGCCCTGGTCGAGCCGACCGGTCCCGCCTGTCACACCGGCGAGCGCTCCTGTTTCTACCGCGAGCTGGAAGGCGGGTCCCCTGAGCCGGTTCCGCACGAGGCGCTCGCCACCCTGCAGCGGACGCTGCGCAGCCGCGCCGCCGAGCGGCCCGACGGCAGCTACACGGTGATCTTGCTCGACGATCCCAAGCTGATCGGGGAGAAGGTCGAGGAGGAGGCCGAGGAGGTCGTCCGTGCGGCTCGCGAGGAGTCCGACGAGCGTGTCGCCGAAGAGGCCGCCGACCTGCTCTACCACCTGAGCGTGCTGTTGGCCTCGCGCGATGTCCCGCAATCGGCCGTGATGGAGATCCTCAATGGCCGTCGTGGCTGACGCCGAGCTGCGGATCGAGCCGAGTTTGGAGCGAGCGCGGGAGCTTGCCGCCGAGGGCAACGTCGTCCCGGTCCGCACACGCTTCGTCGACGACTGCGAGACGCCCGTCTCCGCCTTCCTCAAGCTGCGCGAGGGCGAGCCCGAGGGGGCGCCCTGCTTCCTGCTCGAGTCGGCCGAGCAAGGTCAGGTCGGCCGCTACTCCTTCGTCGGCATCCGCCCCCGCTCGGTCCTCCGTTGGAGCGAGGGGATCCTGAGCGAGACAGGTGGGGCCGAGCGGGAGGCGGCGGACCCCTACGCCGCGGTCGCCGAGAGCCTCGACCGCTTCCGGCTGGCGCCGGTGGAGGACCTGCCGCCCTTCGCCGGCGGCGCCGTCGGCTTCTTCGGCTATGACCTGGTGCGCACAGTCGAGCCGCTCGGCGAGCCCAACCCCGACCCGCTCGGCCTTCCCGACATGGCGCTGATGATCACCGACGCGCTGCTCGTCTTCGACCATCTGCGCCACGAGCTGACGATCATGTCCTGTGCCTTCGCCGATGACGAGGGTGGAATAGAGGCCGCCTACGAGCGCTCGGTGGCGACGATCGCCGAGCTGCGCGGCACCCTGCGAGGCGCCGTGCCAGCGCCCGAGCGACCGGCTGTGGCCGAGGCGCCGCGGTTCGTCTCCGGCATGGAGCGCGAGGAGTTCGAAGGGGCGGTCGAGCGGATCGTTGAGTACGTCCACGCCGGCGACGCCTTCCAGGTCGTGCCCTCGCAGCGTTTCTCCGCCCCGGCCCCGGTCGAGGCCTTCTCGATCTACCGTGGCCTGCGCGCGGTCAACCCGTCCCCCTACATGTACTTCCTCGAGTTCGGCGACTTTCAGATCGCCGGCGCCTCACCCGAGCCGCTGGTCAAGGTCCAGGGGAGGAGAGTCGAGACGCGGCCGATCGCCGGCACCTACCCGCGCGGCAGCGACGAGGAGGAGGACCGTCGCCTGGCCGAGCGCCTCGTCAACGACCCCAAGGAGCGCGCCGAGCACGTGATGCTGGTCGACCTCGGCCGCAACGACCTCGGCCGCGTCTGCGAGTACGGCTCGGTCGTCGTCGACGAGCTGATGGTGGTCGAGACCTACTCGCACGTCCTCCACATCGTCAGCCGGGTCTCGGGGACGCTGCGCGAGGGGGTGGGGGCAATGGACGTGCTGCGCTCGGCCCTCCCCGCGGGAACGCTCTCCGGGGCGCCCAAGGTGCGCGCGATGCAGATCATCGACGAGCTCGAGCCGGTCAAGCGATGCTCCTACGGCGGCGCGATCGGGTACCTCTCCTGGAACGGCGACCTCGACACGGCGATCCACATCCGTACCGTCGTTGTCAAGGACGGCCAGGTTCACGTCCAGGCGGGCGGTGGCACCGTCGCCGACGCCAAGCCCGCCTATGAGTACAACGAGTCGGTCAACAAGGCCAAGGCGGTCTTCCGCGCGGTCGAGCTTGCCTGTGAGCAGCCGGATTGGCCGTGAGGCGATGAGGGTCCTCGTCATCGACAACTACGACAGCTTCACCTACAACCTGGTCCAGTCCCTGGGCGCGCTGGGGGCGGAGATCGAGGTCGTGCGCAACGACCGCGCCGAGGTGGCCGAGCTGCTCGAGCGGGGTGCCGAGCGGCTCGTCGTCTCGCCGGGACCTTGCACCCCCGCCGAGGCCGGCATCTCGGTCGAGGCGATCCGCCGCTTCGCCGAGGCCGGTACTCCGGTGCTGGGCGTCTGCCTCGGGCACCAGTCGCTGGTCGAGGCCTTCGGCGGTCGCACGGTGCAGGGCGAGCCGATCCACGGCAAGGATGCAGAGGTGAGCCACGACGGGCGCACGATCTTCACCGGCCTGCCCAGCCCCCTTGTCGCCGGCCGCTACCACTCTCTCGTCGCGGACCCCGATCTGCCCGACGAGCTCGAGTTGAGCGCCAGCCTTGGCGAGGTCGTGATGGGTGCCCGCCACCGCGAGCTGCCGGCCGAGGGCGTCCAGTTCCATCCCGAGTCGGTGCTGACCCCGCAGGGAAAGCACCTGCTGAAGAACTTCCTCGACGGCGAGTAATCGGATCGGAGAGAATCGGGCGATGCCGAACGACGTAGTCACCCGCGCGATCGATGCGGTCTGCCACGGCGACCACCTGACCGCCGACCACGCCGCGGCGGTGCTCGCCGAGATCATGGAGGGACGCTGCGACGAGGTGCAGACGGGCGCCTTCCTGATCGCTCTGCGGGCGAAGGGCGAGACGGTGTCGGAGCTGGTCGGCCTGGCGCGGACGATGCGTTCGTTGGCCGCGGCTGTCGAGACGTCGCGCGATGACCTGGTCGACACGGCCGGTACGGGTGGTGGCCCCTCGACCTTCAACGTCTCGACCACGGCGGCGCTGGTCGCGGCGGCGGCGGGTTGCGCCGTTGCCAAGCACGGCAACCGCTCGAACAGCCCTTGCGGCTCCGCGGAATTGCTCGAGGCGCTCGGCGTCGACATCGAGCTAAGCCCCGAGCAGGTTGGCCAATGCATCGACAAGCTGGGTTTCGGCTTCATGTTCGCCCCCCGCCACCACGCCGCGATGGCCCACGTCGTCCCGGTTCGCAAAGCGCTCGGCGTGCGCACGATCTTCAACTTCCTCGGCCCGCTGACCAACCCAGCCGGCGCGCAGCGTCAGCTGCTTGGCGTCTCCGACCGCCACTACCAAGAGACGATCGCCGAGGCGCTTGTCGGGCTGGGCTGCGTGCGGGCGCTGGTCGTCACCGCAGAGGATGGCGTCGACGAGCTCTCGACCGCCACCCGCACGCGCGTGATCGAGGTCGCCGAAGGCAACACCGAGGAGTGGTTCGCCGAGCCGGGCGACTTCGGCCTCGGTGTGACCGAGTTGGAGCAGGTCGCCGGTGGCAGCCCGGAGGAGAACGCAGCCGCTTCGCGAGCGGTGCTGTCGGGGGAGGGTGGTCCCCGGCGCGACCTCGTCTTGCTCAACGCTGGCGCGGCGATCTACGTCGGCGGTCTCGCCGACAGCCTCAGCGAGGGCGTCGAGAAGGCAGCCGAGGCGATCGACAGCGGTGCGGGCAGCGGCCTGCTCGAGCGCCTCGTTGCCACCACCGCCCGCCTGGCCGACTAGGCTTTATCGCTCACGTGGGAATGATCGAGCAGCTGATCTCGGCGGCACGCGAGGGGGTGGAGGGCCGGCGCGCAAGGACGCCGCAGGCGGACCTCGAGTCGCAACTTCGCGGCCGTGTCGACGACAGGCCCTTCAGCGAGGCGCTGGTCCGCCCCGGTCTGTCGGTGATCGCCGAGTTCAAGCGGCGCTCGCCGAGTGCCGGCGAGATCTCCGCCACCGCGACCGTTGCCGAGCAAGTTGGTGCCTACGAGCGTGGCGGCGCCGCGGCGCTCTCGGTGCTGACCGATGAGCGTCACTTCGGCGGCTCGCTGGAGGACCTGCGCGCCGCCCGCGCGGCCTGCAGCCTGCCGATCCTGCGCAAGGACTTCATCGTCGACCCGTACCAGTTGCTCGAGGCGGTGGTCAACGGTGCCGACGCGGTGCTGCTGATCGTCAGAGCTCTGGATGACGGTGAGTTGGCGGAGCTGTATGGCGGCGCTCGTGCTCTCGATCTCGACTGCCTGGTCGAGGTGCACGACGCGGACGAGCTGGAGCGGGCTCTGCGGCTGGACGCCGACGTGATCGGGATCAACAACCGCAACCTCGACGGGGGCACGGTCGACGTCGCCACGACCTACGAGCTGATGCCCGACGTGCCGGCGGGCAAGACCGTCGTCGCCGAGAGCGGCATCTCGACCCGCTCCGAGCTGGAGGAGCTCGAGCGCGTGGGGGTCGACGCCGTGCTGATCGGCTCGGCGCTGATGAACGCCGCTGAGCCCGAGGCGTTGACGCGCGAGCTGACCGGTGCCGACGAAGGCACTCGCGAGCACCACCTGCCCTGAGAGTCAACTTTTAGAAGAACTTTGAGTAGGGCTTGCATCATCGCCTCCGATGAGTCGCTTATCTCGTAGCTCCTTCGGGTCGGCAGTCGTGGGCGGTGCCGTCGTTGCCGCGTTCGGCTGGATCGCGATCGCCGCCGGGTGGATCGAGGCCGATGACGGCGGATCCACGGTTACCGTCTCGCAGCCGTTGGCCGCTCCCGTCGCCGCCAGCGACGAAGGCGAGAACGGCAACCTCGTCAACCAGATTTACCGCCGCGACGGGCAGGGGGTCGCCTTCATCAGCGCCGAGCAGGGCGATGGCGAATCGTCCGGCATAAGCCCGTTTGGGGAACCCGAAGGCGGCGGAACCGCCACCGGCTCGGGCTTCCTGATCGACACGGAAGGACACATCATCACCAACAGCCACGTAGTCGAGGGAGCCGACCAGGTCGAGGTCAAACTCGGCGCCTCAGACACCAGCTACGAGGCTGAGGTGGTCGGCTCCGATCCGGCAACCGACGTGGCGCTGCTCAGGGTCGACGCGCCGGTGGACCGCCTGCATCCGCTCTCGCTCGGGGACTCCTCGAAAGTCCAGGTGGGCGATCCGGTGGTGGCGATCGGCAACCCGTTCGGCCTCGATCGCACCGTGACCAGTGGCATTATCTCCGCTCTGCAGCGCCAGATTCAGGCGCCCAACGGCTTCTCTATCTCGCACGTGATCCAGACCGATGCGGCGATCAACCCCGGCAACTCCGGCGGCCCGCTGATCGACAGCTCGGGCAGCGTGATCGGGATCAACTCCCAGATTCAGACGGGGGGTGGCAGTGGCGGCAACGTCGGCATTGGCTTCGCCGTGCCGATCAACACCGCGCGGGAAGTCGTACAGCAGATCAAGGAGAACGGGGAGGTCAAGCACGCCTACCTCGGGATCAGCGGTGGCAGCCTCACCCCCGAGCTGGCCAAAGCACTGAAGCTGCCCGTGAGCGAGGGCGTGCTCGTCAACGAAGTCGTCAAGGGCGGTCCGGCCGACGAGGCGGGGCTGAAGGGCGGCGATACCTCGGCGACGATCGAAGGTGTCAGCGTCAGGCTCGGTGGCGACATCATCACAAAGGTCGACGGCGAGGAGGTCGGCGGCATGGAAGAGGTGATCAACGCGGTCAACGCTGCCTCTCCTGGGGACAAGATGGAGCTGACGATCGATCGCGACGGGGATACCAAGACCGTCATCGTGACGCTTGGGGTGCGGCCGGACTCGGCTGAACAAGTGCCTTCGCGGTAGGCGGGGCCAGGGGCGGGCACCCTCCTCTCTCAACTTTTCCGAAGACAGGATGCGGCTGACCGCGGGCCTCGCCACGGAAAAAGTACAAGCCGTTCGGAGGGTGCCCGCCCCTTGCCTCACGTACGCTTGCGGTATATGAGAGTCAAGATCTGCGGGATTACCAATTTGGACGATGCCGCCGAGGCCGTGAGGCTTGGAGCTTGGGCTGTTGGGCTGATTCATTTCGCTGAGAGTCCGCGGGCGGTGGAGGCTGGGGAGGCGGTGCGGATTGCTGCTGCCTTTCGCAGGAAGTGCGAGGTGGTTGGGGTGTTTGTGAATCCTGAGCTGGACGAGGTGGCGAAGGCCGTCGAGGACGCGGGGCTGACGATGGTGCAGTTGAACGGGGAAGAGGGGCCGTCGTTCTGCGGGGAGGTGGCGCGCAGGACCGGGGTCAAGGTGATCAAGGCGGTCCACGTGTCGAGTGCTGCCGACGTCCATGCGGCGGAGGCATTCCGGACCGACTTCCACCTCTTCGACAAAGGCGCCAGGGGCCTCTGGGGCGGCAGCGGCGAGAGCTTCGACTGGGGGCTCCTGCGCGAGCGGCGCTCCGAGGTGCCGGCGATCGTCGCCGGCGGGCTGCGACCCGAGAACGTTGCCGAGGCAATCGCGGTCACCCATCCGTACGCGGTTGATGTTGCGAGCGGCGTCGAGGCAGAGCCGGGCCGCAAGGACCATGGCGCGATGACCGCCTTCTTCGAAGCTGCGCAGACGGCTAGCGTTAGCGCTCGATGACTCCGGCGATAGAGGAGCGATTCGGCCCCTACGGTGGCCGTTACGTACCCGAGACGCTGATCCCGGCGCTCGACGAGTTGACTGCCGCCTGGGCGGAGGCACGCGAGGACGAGGTGTTCGGCGCCCGCCTGAGCGCCCTGCACCGTGACTTCATCGGCCGGCCGACGCCGCTCTATCTGGCCGAGCGCCTCTCCGAGCGGGCCGGGCGCCGCATTTACCTCAAGCGCGAGGACCTCGCCCACACCGGCGCCCACAAGATCAACAACGCGATCGGCCAGGCGCTCTTGGCGCAGCGGATGGGCAAGCCGCGTGTGATCGCCGAGACCGGCGCCGGCCAGCACGGCGTCGCCACCGCCACCGCCTGCGCTCTGTTTGGGCTCGAGTGCGTCGTCTACATGGGCACCGAGGACATCCGCCGTCAGGCGCCCAACGTCGAGCGGATGAAGTTGCTGGGGGCGGAGGTAGCTCCGGTCGAGGCGGGTGCGCGCACGCTCAAGGAGGCGGTCAGCGCGGCGATCCGCGACTGGGTTGCCAACGTCGAGACGACCCACTACGTGATCGGCTCGGCCGTCGGCCCGGCGCCGTTTCCTGCTCTCGTCCGTGACCTGCAGCGGGTAATCGGCGACGAGGCGCGTGAGCAGGCGCTTGCAGCCGAGGGCTCGCTGCCGGCGCGGGTGATCGCCTGCGTCGGTGGGGGCTCCAACTCGATCGGCATCTTCACCCCGTTCGTCGCCGACGCCGAGGTTGCGTTGATCGGCGTCGAGGCGGCTGGCGAGGGTCTCGACAGCGGTCGCCATGGCGCCTCGCTCGGGGCGGGCGGCACCGGTGTGCTGCACGGCTCGCTCTCGGCTGTGATCGCCGACGAGGAGGGGCAGATCCTCGAGGCCCACTCGGTCTCCGCCGGTCTCGACTATCCAGGTGTCGGCCCCGAGCACGCGCACCTGCGCGACACCGGCCGTGCCACCTACACCGCCGTCACCGACGCAGCGGCGCTCTCCGCCTTCGCCGAGCTGGCACGGCTGGAGGGGATCATCCCGGCGCTCGAGTCTTCGCACGCGATCGCCTGGCTGCTGGAGAACGGCGGCGGTGACGGCTACGACGTGCTTTGCCTTTCCGGACGTGGGGACAAGGATCTCGCCGAGGTGATGGAGCGCACCGGTGGCTGAGGCGACGCTGACTGGGGTCGAGCGCATCGCCAGCGCATTCGAGAGCGCCCGCGCAGAAGGGCGAGCCGCGCTTATGCCTTACATGATGGCCGGCTTTCCCGATCGGGAGTCGTCGTTGGCGGTTGCTGCTGCTTATGTCGACGCGGGTGCGGATCTGATCGAGCTGGGGGTGCCGTTTTCCGATCCGCTTGCCGACGGTCCGACGATCCATGCCGCTGCCACCGAGGCGCTCGCTGCGGGGGCCACGTTGGCGACCGCGCTGGAAACCTGCGAGTCGGTCTCCGACCGGGTCCCGGTGGTGCTGATGGCCTATACGAACATGGTCCTGGCACACGGTGGCGCCGCTGAGTTCGGCCGCCGTGCAGCTGCGGCAGGCGCCTGTGGTGCGATCGTCCCTGACCTGCCGCTGGATGAGGCTGACGAGATCCGCGATGCACTCTCCGGCCTCGGCTTAGCCCTGGTACCGCTGCTCGCACCGACCACGCCGGCTGAGCGCCGCGCCCGCATATGCGCCGCGGCTCAGGGTTTTGTCTACGTCGTCTCCAGCATGGGTACCACCGGTGAGCGCCAGCAGCTTCCACCCGGCCTCGCCGAGCTCATCGCTGCGACCAAGGCCGACGCCGATGTGTCGGTCGCGGTCGGTTTCGGGATCGGCACGCCGGCGCAGGCGGCTGAGGTCGGCGCCATCGCGGACGGCGTGATCGTCGGCAGCAGGCTGGTCCGAGCTGCCGGCGAGGCGAAATCGCCCGATGCGGCCGCGGAGGCGGTCGGCGCCTTCCTGCGCGATGCCCGGGCTGCGCTCACCCGTTAGCCGTCGCTTCCTCTAGGATTGCCGCCGCATGGGACTGGTGGTCACCCTCTTCCTGGCGCTCGCCGCGACGACGGTCTCCTACGCCTTGGGCCAGGGCGGCCCGGTGGCGGGGATGGTCTTCCTCACGGTGCTCTTCATCGGCGCGGCACTCCGCGTCCTGCAGCCGCAATCCTGATGTGGTTAAGCGCTAAGCGCGCGTCGCCACGACCTGCAGGTACTCCGGTTCGAGCACCAGCGCCCGCTCGCCGGCGGTGTTTGCCTCCTCGAGGTAGGTCTGCAGGTCGGCAGTCAGTGCCGCCTCGCCCTCCGGTCCGACGCGTTCGTAGGCGACCTTGGTCGGGCCGAAGTAGGTGCGGAAGAACTCGAGGAAGTGGTCGGCCGACCTGAAGGTCTGGTGCGATTTGCGCCGTTCCACTCGCAGCTCGGAGACATCGTCGCCGAACAGCTCGCGAAGTCGATCCTCGGTGCCCCAGAGCAGCGGTGAGTTGACACCGGGGGGCGGCGGAGCATGCTTGGCGATCGTCATGAACATTTTGCCGACGCCGCCGTCGGGCACCCAGTTGGCCATGCCGATTTGGCCGCCTGACCTGCACACCCGCAACAGCTCCGCCGCGGCCTTCTCCTGGTCGGCGGCGAACATCGCGCCGAAGGTTGAGATCACCACGTCGAACTCGCCGTCGGCAAAGGGAAGGTTGGTCGCGTCCGCCTCGACGAACTTGACGTCGAGGCGCTCGGCCGCGGCGCGCTCGCGTCCCCGCTCGAGTAGGGCGGGCACGAAGTCGGCGCCGACCGTATTGCCCCAGGCGCGCCGGGCCGCGGCGAGGGCGCCGTTGCCGCTGCCGCAAGCGACGTCGAGCACGCGTTCGTCGGGGACGATGTCCAACGCTTCGACCAGGTTCTCGGCGACCATCATCACAAGGCCGGCGACCATCGCGAAATCGCCCTCCGACCAGGTTTTCTGCTGCGCGTTGCGAACCTCTTCCAAGTCCATCGCGTCGCTCATCTCAACCCCCTTCACCGGTTTCTCCGTTCTACCCACGCTACCGCCTGTTGCGGTACTCGGCACCTTCTAACCTCCACCCATGCGGATCGGCGTGCTCACCGGCGGGGGCGACTGCCCCGGGCTCAACGCGGTCATCCGGGCGATCGTGCGCAAAGGCGTCGAACAGCTCGGTCACGAGTTCGTCGGCTACCGCGACGGTTGGCACGGGCCTCTGCACGGGGACGGTCGCGCGCTCGGCGTGCCCGAGGTGCGCGGCATCCTGCCGCGCGGCGGGACGATCCTTGGCTCCTCGCGGACGAACCCGTTCAAGGAGGACGGCGGCGCCGAGCGGATCGTCGAGAGCATGTCCTCCACAGGGGTCGATGGCCTGATCGCGATCGGCGGTGAGGACACGCTGGGTGTTGCGGCTCGGTTGCAGGCGGACCACGGCGTGCGCGTGATCGGCGTGCCGAAGACGATCGACAATGACCTCAGCGCAACCGATTACACCTTCGGCTTCGACACTGCGGTCAACATCGCGATGGAGGCGATCGATCGCCTGCACACCACCGCTGACAGCCACCACCGCGTGTTGATCGTCGAGGTGATGGGGCGACACGCCGGCTGGATCGCCTTTCACGCCGGCCTCGCCGGCGGCGCCAACGTGATCCTCATCCCCGAGCAGCCGTTCGACCTCGATCGGGTCTGCGACCTGGTCGGCCGCCGCCTCGAGGCGCGCTTCGCCCCGATCGTCGTCGTCTCCGAGGGTGCGCAGCCGGTGGGCGGCGTGCCCGAGACCCAGGACAAAGGGCTCGATGCCTTCGGCCACGTCCGCCTTGGCGGTATCGCCCACTGGCTCGAGGGGGAGATCGAGCGGCGAACCGGCAAAGAGACGCGGGCGACCGTGCTCGGCCACGTGCAGCGCGGTGGTACGCCAACCGCCTTCGATCGTGTCCTCGCGACGCGGTTCGGGCTGCACGCGATCGATGCTGCCGACGCGGGCGAGTGGGGCACGATGACGGCGCTGCGGGGCACGAACATCAAGCTGGTCGAGCTGTCGGAGGCGACTGCCGAGCTGAAGACCGTGCCCGAGGAGCTTTACGAAGAGGCTGAGGTTTTCTTTGGATAAAGCAAAGGGGAGGGGCGTGTGTGCTCCCTCCGTAAGCCCGCGTGGGCGGAGGCACGGGCACACCCCCTCCGGAAGCCCGCATAGATACGGCCTGACGGGAGCTTTGCGGGAAGTGCTCCAATGCTTCCGGAGGGGGCATCCCCGTGCCTCGCTCAAGCTCGCGGTGATTTCCCCCCTCGTCCTGTTCATAGCTGCAGCGGGCTGCGGAGGTGGCGAAGGCGTCGATGAGGGTGCGACGGTTACTGCTTATGTGGCGGAGCCGCTTTGCGCGGGGGCTGAGCGGGAGCTGGCGCGGGACGGAGGGGAAGCGGGTGGCCTGCGTGTCCGGGTTACCTGTCTGCCAAGCGTCGAAGCCGATGGCAAGCTCGATCTAGCCACGATCGGCGCAAACGCCCGCCGAGCTACCGAGGACTCCTCGGCTGTCGGCTACATCGGCGAGCCGACCAGCGCAGCAACTCGTTTCTCCGAACCGATCCTGGAAGCCGCCGATATCCCGCAGCTATCGGGAAGCTCGGGGGCGGCTGCTATGGCCGATCTCTTACAAGCTCTAAAGCAAGCAAGCGGCGACAGCGGCAGCTTGCGACAGTCCGTTCTCAACGAGCTGAGCTGAAGCCTTCGCCAGTTGGCCCATCGAGCTGAGCTAGCCGTCGGGAGGGGTGGGTGTCCCCCCGAAGGAAGCATTGGAGCACTTCCCGCCAAGAACCCGTCAGGCCGCCCCTATGCGGGCTTCCGCAGGGGGGACACCCACCCCTCCCGCCTACAACAAGTTCTGCAGCGCCGCGTCGATGTCGGTGTAACGAAACTCATAGCCGAGATCGAGCGCCCGCCTCGGCATCACCCGCTGCCCGCCCCGCAGAACCTTGCCGAACTCACCGCCAAATTTCAGATCCAGCACGAACCCCGGCACCGGAGTCACCGCCGGCCGATGCAGCGCCCGCCCGATCGCTTGCGCGAACTCGCGGTTGGTGACCGGGTTGGGGGCGGTCGAGTTGATCGTGCCGCTGACCTTCTCGGTGTCGAGCGCCCAGAGCAGGATTCCCACCTCGTCGTCGATGTGGATCCAGGACATGTATTGGCGCCCGCCGGCGATCGGTCCGCCGACGCCGAGCTTGAACGGCGTCAGCAACTCGCCGAGCAGCCCGCCGTGGGGGTCGAGCACGTGGCCGGTCCGGATGACGACTAGGCGCAGACCAACGTTCTCCGCTTCGCCGGCCGCGGCCTCCCACTCGCGCACAACCTCGGCGTCGTAGCCCTCGCCCGACTCGGCCGACTCGTCGACCATCGCCTCGCCTCGATCGCCGTAGAAGCCGATCGCCGACTGGTTGACCAGAACCCTGGGCTTACGCTCGAGGCCGGCGATCGCCGCAATCAGGTTGCGGGTGCCGGTGCGGCGGCTCTCCATGATCCGTCGCTTGGCCTCGTCGGTCCAGCGCTGGTTGATCTTCTCGCCCTCCAGGTTGATAACCGCGTCGACGTTCTCGAAGGCCTCCCCGGGAGGCCGTTCGAGCGTCGGCTCCCAGGCGTGCCAGATGACGCTTGGGTTCGTGCCGCGAGCCCGCTGGGGGTCGCGGGAGAGGCCGATGACCGTGTCGCCGCGGGCTAGCAAGGCGTCGCAGAGCGCTGAGCCGATGAAGCCGCTCGCTCCGGTGACGAGGACCCTCACAGAGTCAGCCGACCTCCACGGTCGAGAAGGTGCCGGTCTCCTCGCTGAAGCGGGCGAGGCCCTCGCGCTTGGCCTCCTCGACGACCGCCTTGGCGACCATCGGCGCGACCTCGCGATTGAAGACGCTGGGGATGATGTAGTCCTCGGAGAGGTCGTCGTCGGTGACCACCTCGGCGATGCCGCGGGCCGCGGCTAGCTTCATCTCCTCAGTGATGTGAGGCGAACCGGCATCGAGGGCGCCGCGGAAGATCCCGGGGAAGCAGAGCACGTTGTTGATCTGGTTCGGGTAGTCGGAGCGACCGGTGGCCATGATCCGCACGTAGGGCGCCGCGTCCTCGGGCATCACCTCGGGGTTTGGGTTGGCCATCGCGAAGACGATCGCGTCGTCGTTCATCCGGTCCAGCGCTTCGGCCGAGATGATCCCCGGGCCGGAGAGCCCGACGAAGAGGTCCATGCCCTCGATCACGTCGGCGGGCTGTCCGCCGAGCTTCTCCGGGTTCGAGTTCTCCGCGTACCAGCGCTTGATGCCGCTCATCTCGCCGGACTGGTAGTCCTCGCGCTCGGTCGAGAGGGCGCCCTGGCGGTCGCAGCCGACCACGTGGGTCACTCCGGAGGCGAGCATCATCTTGGTCACCGCTACCCCGGCGGCGCCGAGGCCAACCACGAGCACGCGCAGCTGCTCGATCGGCTTACCGACGATCTTCAGCGCGTTGAACAGCGCCGCCATCGTCACCACCGCGGTGCCGTGCTGGTCATCGTGGAAGACGGGGATGTCGAGCGACTCCTTCAGCCGGTCCTCGATCTCGAAGCAGCGCGGCGCGGAGATGTCCTCGAGGTTGATCCCGCCGAAGGTGGGGGCGATCAGCTCGACCGTCCTGATGATCTCCTCGGCGTCCTGAGTGTCGAGGCAGATCGGGAAGGCGTCGACTCCGGCGAACTCCTTGAACAGCATCGCCTTGCCCTCCATCACCGGCATCGCCGCCTCCGGGCCGATGTTGCCCAGCCCGAGCACGGCGCTGCCGTCGGAGACGACGGCGACGGTGTTCTTCTTGATCGTGTACTCGAAGGCCTTGGCGCGGTCGGCGTGGATGTCTTCGCAGACGCGGGCGACGCCCGGCGTGTAGGCCATCGAGAGGTCGTCGCGCGTCTTCAGTGGGTACTTGTTCTCCATCTCGATCTTGCCGCCGCGGTGCATCTGCAGCGTGCGGTCGACGTAGTCGAGAACCTTGGCGCCCCGGGTCGACCCGATCGCCCGCAGGATCCGCTCCCAATGCGGCCGGTCCTGGGCGTCGATCGTGAACTCGCGCACCCGTTTGCCCTCGCTGCCGGCTCCCGGCACGAGGTCGACGCCCTGCAGCTGCCCGCCCGCCTCGGCGATCGCGGCCGTCAATTTGCCCAGGGGCTCCTGTCGCGCGTCGAGCTCGACCCGGATGGTGACGCTGTATTGGGCGCTCACGGCCATGGGCGGCTATCGAATCAGATTCCGCACTCGCGCCTGCGCGCGACCTAGTATCTGCGCCGATGGCGGTCGCGGCGCTCATTCTCTTCGGTATCTCCCTGACCCTCACGTTTGGTGTGCGGATCGTCCTGCAGGTGTGGCGCACCGGCTCGACGGGAGTGGTCGGCTTCGCCACCGACGCCACTCCGCTCGAGCGGTTCGCCGGCGTCCTCTTCGTCGCTGGCCTGGTCGCGGGGGCAGCGGCGCCCGTGCTGGCAGTGCTCGACGTTCTCGAGCCGATCCCGGCGCTCGACAGCGGCGCCGGCCACGCGATCGGCGTCGTCCTCGCTTGCGGGGGCGTCGTCCTCACCTTCGGCGCTCAGCTCGCGATGGGAGACGCCTGGCGGATCGGCGTCGATCCCGAGGAGCGCACCGAGCTCGTCACCGACGGACCGTTCGGGCTGGTCCGCAACCCGATCTACAGCGCGATGATCCCGACCGTCTTCGGCCTCGTCCTGATGGTCCCCAACGTCGTCGCGGTCGCCGCCTTCGTCGCCCTCGTCACCGCCCTAGAGCTGCAGGTAAGGCTGGTCGAGGAGCCCTACCTGCTGCAGGTCCACGGCGAGGAATACGCCGATTACACCGCCCGGGTAGGCCGCTTCGTCCCGGGCGTGGGACTGCTGCACGACACTCGATAACCCCCCAAGTAGCGATCCCCGCACGGATCTAGCGGACACTTCGGGCGTCGCCGGGGGAGAGTCAGCGGTGCCTGGCACCTTTATGTCGATATGCGGCAGAAAGGTGCCACCGGCCAAGTCCTTGCGACGATCGCGGCGCGTCAGCACGGCGTGATCTCAACGCGACAGCTATGCGTGGCGGGGCTGAGCATGAGTGGAATCTCCCGTCGTGTGAGAGATGGCCGACTGCATCGCTTGCATCGGGGCGTCTACGCGGTTGGTCATGCCGCACCTTCACATGAGCGGCGATGGATGGCCGCCGTCATTGCCTGTGGGCGAGAGGTCGGAACGCCGGCGGTCGGCAAGACGGTGACCATCCTCGAGCTATGGGGTGCTGCTCTCAGCCACCGCAGCGCCGCAAATCTATGGAGGCTCCTGCCGACTCAGGACGGACCGGTCGATGTCTCGATTTACGGACACGGAGGCAAGAGGAAGCGCCACGGCGTCCGTGTGCACCGATCCCTCTCGCTTCTACCTGCAGCAGTAACCCTTCGCAGGGGCATTCCCGTTACGACCCCGGCACGCACGATTGCGGACCTTCGGCGGGTCGTTGCCACCTCTGACAGGCGAGGGCTGATCGCGCCTTGGGAGCTTCGCCGCGCCACTCGCCAGGCAAATGTTCTCGGTTTGCCGGTCGACGAAGAGGCGAGCAGCGACCGCACCCGCAGCGACCTCGAGCGGGACTTCCTGCGACTCTGCCGGCGCCACGGCCTGCCACTGCCTGAGGTCAACGTCCGCGTCGGTTCGCACCTCGTCGACTTCCTCTGGCGCGATCGCCGCCTGGTCGTGGAAACCGACGGCTATCGCTACCACAGCGGACGCGCCGCCTTTGAGGACGACCGGACTGCCGATCTTGCGCTCCGCGCGCTGGGTTATCAAGTCGTGCGCCTCGCCGATCGCCAGCTTGGGAGGGAACCGGAGCGGATCGCGGATCTTCTGCGCGAGGTCCCCGCTTAGAGTTGACGTCGATGTCTTCGCGCTTCTTCCTATCGATGGCGCTTGCCGTCGTACTGACCGTTCCTGCGCCTGTTGGTGCGACGGCTTCAAGTGTTGTCGAACCTCCGCCCGGACCGGCCGGCTGGCTATTCGACCCTGGGACGGTCGTCGAGATCGACCTCGGTCTTCCCCAGGAGTCGATCGAGATCCTGGAAAAAGAACCCGAGAAGGAGTACCAGCCGGCCACCTTCTCGCTGACCGCGGGCGGGCACACGTATGGCCCGCTGAATGTCGGCGCCCGCCTCAAGGGCGGGATCGGGTCGTTCAAACCGCTTTCCGGCAAGGCTGCCTTCAAGGTCAAGTTCGACGAGTTCGTCGACGAGCAGACCTTTTTCGGGCTGGAGAAGCTGACCCTCAACAACATGGTTCAGGACCCGACGATGATGCGCGAGACCCTGGCGTACGAAGCGTTCCGCTCGGTTGGGGTGGCGGCTCCGCGCACCGGCTACGCCTTTGTGCGCGTCAACGGTGAGGCGTTCGGGCTGTACCTGAACGTCGAGACGCTCGATGCGATCTCCCTACCCCGCTGGTTCGCTTCGACCCAGCACCTCTACGAGGGCTCTTACGGAGCCGACGTAACGCCGGGCGGAGCCGAGGACTTCGAGGTGGACGAGGGCAAAAGCAAAAACCGGGCAGACCTCGAAGCGCTGATCGCTGCCACCAACGACGAAGTAGGTGACTGGTCAGACGGGGTGGCAGGCTTCGCCGATCTCGACCAGATGACCCGGATGTGGGCGGTCGAGCGCTATCTGGGGCACTGGGACGGCTACGCCGGGGAGCTGCATCCGCTCAGCCCGAACAACTACTACCTCCACAGCGACGCGGACGATCTTTTCCGGATGCTGCCTTGGGGGACCGACCAGACTTGGGGTCTCCGGGTCGGGTTCGGTGAGGATGGCGCCGGACTGCTGTTCGCGAGATGCCTCGCCGACACGAGCTGCGCGGCGACCTATCGGGACGCCGCGCAGCAGGCGGGCTCCGCGATCGCCGGCCTGAACGTCGATGCGCACATCGATGCCCTCGCTGCGCAGCTCGCACCCTGTCAGGCGTTGGAAGTGGAGCCCAGGCGCGAATACACCGCTGCCGAAATCGAAGAAGGCATCGAAGGGCTTCGCGGTTTCGCCGCCGAGCGCCCCGGGGAACTTGCCGAGTGGCTCGGCCTGCCGAGCGACCCGGCTGCCGGAGGGCCTCCGTTCTCAGCGGGGGTCCAGCCCTGTTCTTCGTCCGATCCGCAGTCCGAGTCCGAGTCCCTGGCGGCATCGGTGCCGCCCGGGCCGGCGATTGCTACGAAAACCGATGGGAAGCTGCGGATCGGTGCGCCACGGGTCCTCGGGGCCGCGATCGCCACGCCGATCGAATTGCCCCACGGTGGGCGCGTCGCGCAGCGCGTCGCGATCCAGGCCGGACGGGGCTGGCGAACGGCATGCGTGAATCGCGAGGTTCGCGACGCGGCGGGATCGCTGACGATGCGCTGCGCGCTGTCCAAAGCGATCTGGCGCCGCCTGTCCGGCGGACCCCTTGCCCTCCGCGTGCGGATCGACTTCATGCCCTTCGGTGGCGGGCCGAAATCCACGTTGCGGCGTCTCAGCGTGCCGACGCGTTGACGGACGAGATGGGGGACCTCCCTCGCCCATAGAGTTGGCTTCATGGCCGCTGACGCCCCCGAGCTCTTCCTGATCGACGGCAACTCGCTCGCCTACCGGGCGTTCTTTGCCCTGCCGGAGTCGATCGGGACCAGCGACGGGCGGCCGACTAACGCGATATACGGGCTGGCCTCGATGTTGGTCAAGGTCATCGACGAGCACCATCCGGCAGGGGTGGTGGTTGCCTGGGACGCTGGCATGTCCGGGCGCGAGGTCACCTACGACCTCTACAAGGCGCAGCGCAAACCGCGCCCCGACCTGCTGCGAGAGCAGTGGCCGCACCTGATGCCGCTGATCGAGGCCTTCGGTTACACCAACGTCAAGGTGGAGGGATACGAGGCCGACGACGTGATCGCCTCGCTGACCCGCCGCGCCCGCGAGGAGGGGATCGACGTGATGGTCGTCACCGGGGACCGCGACGCCTACCAATTGGTCGGTCCCGGCGTGCGGGTGATGAGCACCTCGCGCGGTATCACCGAGACCAAGATCTACGACGCCGACGCGGTGCTCGAGCGCTACGGAGTGGCGCCGGAGCTGATCACCGACCTGATGGGTCTGCGCGGCGACACCTCGGACAACATCCCCGGCGTCCCTGGGATAGGTGAGAAGACCGCGACCCAGTTGCTGCAGCAGTTCGGCTCGCTGGAGAAGGTGCTGGAAAGCGTCGAGGAGATCTCCGGCGCGAAGCGCAAGCAGAACTTGCTAGAGCACGCCGACGACGCCCGCTTGTCGAAGCAACTGGCGACCCTCCAGTACGACATCGACACCGGTGTCGACCTGGCAGCGGCGATGGCCTCCGAGCCCGACCGCGGCGCCCTGCGCGACTTCATGCGCGAGTTCGAGCTGCGGGCGGTGATGGAGCGGCTCGAAGAAGCGCTGCCCGAGGGCGAGGCGGTGCCGGGTCGCAGCGTCGAGAAGGAGCTGGCGGTCGAGGTGGAGGAGGGGACGCCGGACGATCTCGGCGAGGGCGGCGCGGCGCTGGCGATCGCTGGCGATCGCTGGGCGGCCGCCCAGGGCGAGATGATCGTCGCCGGCTCCTCGAGCCTGGACGAGCTGGCCGTCGCTCTTGGCGACCGTCCGCTGGCAGCCCACGACACCAAGTCGCTCGGCGGCGGTCGCCACGGCCTGCTTGCCGCTGCGGCCCGCGAGGGGGTCGAGCTGGCTCTCGATCACGACACGATGCTCGCCGCCTACCTGATCGAGCCGCAGCGCCGCACCTACGAGTTGACCGAGCTGGCCGCCGACGCCGGTATCGGCCTCGCCGAGGGTGCCGCCGCAGAGACCGAGGACGGCGCTCAGCTCGCGCTCGGCGAGGAGGTTGAGGCCGGCCTCGATCCGGCCGAGGAAGCTCGCCTCGTCGCCGCGCTCGCCGAGGTGCAGCGGCCGCGACTCGAGCAATTCGAGCTGGAGTCGCTGATGCACGAGGTCGAGCTGCCGCTGGTCCACGTCCTCGCCGCGATGGAACGCGAGGGCCTGAAGCTCGACGCCGAGCGCCTCGCCGAGGTCGGGGCGGGATTCGGCGAGCGCATTGCGACCCTTGAGAGGGAGATCTTCGAGCTGGCCGAGGAGGAGTTCACGATCGGCTCGCCGCAGCAGGTCGGTCGCATCCTCTTCGAGAAGCTCGGGCTGACGCGCAAGCGCCGCGGCAAAACCGGCTTCTCCACCGACGCCCGCGTCCTCGCCCAGATTCGCGACGAGCACCCGATCGTCGAGAAGATCGAGTCCTGGCGCGAGCTGACCAAGCTGAAGAACACCTACCTCGACTCGCTGCCCGACCTGATCGACTCCGAGACCGGCCGCGTCCACACCACCTTCAATCAGGCCGCGACGACGACCGGCCGCCTCTCCAGCACCAACCCCAACCTGCAGAACATCCCGATCCGCACCGAGATCGGACGGCCGGTGCGTGCCTGCTTCGTCGCCGAGGGCGGCGCCCGCCTGCTCTCCGCCGATTACAGCCAGGTCGAGCTGCGGGTGCTCGCCCACGTCGCCGAGGAGGAGGTGCTCAAGGAGATCTTTCGCGCTGGCGAAGACGTCCACGCCGCTACCGCCGCCGAGGTCTTCGACATCTCGCGCGATGAGGTCGACGTCGGCCAGCGCTCGAAGGCGAAGATGGTCAACTTCGGCATCGTCTACGGGCTGACCGGCTTCGGCCTCGCCGACCGGCTCAACATCCCGCGCAAAGAGGGCGAGGAATTCGTCGCCCGCTACCTGGAGCGTTTTCCCGCTGTAAGGGCTTTCAGGGAGGGGGTCGTCGAACGCGCCCAGGAGGAGGGTTACGTGCGCACGCTGATGGGTCGGCGGCGCTCCATTCCCGAGCTGCGCTCGGGCAACCCGAACACGCGGCGGCTGGGGGAGCGGCTCGCCGTCAACACGGTGATCCAGGGCACGGCCGCCGACATCATCAAGGTCGCGATGGTGCGCTGCCAGAGCGCCCTGTCCGACTCGGGCGCCAAGACCCGGCTCGTCCTTCAGATCCACGACGAGCTGCTGTTCGAGGGCCCGCCGGGGGAGATGGACGACGCGACCGAGCTGGTGCGGCGCGAGATGTGCGCCGCCTACCAGCTCGATCCGCCGCTGGAGGTGGATATCGGCGTCGGTGCGGACTGGCTCGACGCCAAGTAGCTCAGTCGTCCAGGTCGACCTTCCAGAAGAAGGCGCGGCCGTCCTTGAGCACCAGCAGCGCGTCGTCGACAATGGCGCCCGGTACCAGGTCGTCGATGCTGCCCCGCCCGGGATGCCAGTCGTGGTCGCCGGAGTCGGAGCCGTGGAGGGTCTTGCGACACTCGTTGTGCCAGCCACCGAGGGCGCGGCGCTCGCAACCGTTGTCGGTCTTGATCCAGGTCCGTTTGGTGACCAAGCCGGCGATCGAGCCTCCCTCGGCGAGGTCGATGACGAGCATGCCGGTGTCGGCATCGAACGAGGCGATCTGTCCCGCCGGATCGTCGTCGTGGAAGTCGGAGTGATCGCCGCCGTCGTGGGCGACCACGGGACCGGCGACCGCCAGCATGGCGGCGGCGGAAAGCATCGCCAGTAGTGACAGGGCTCTCCACGCGGATATCGTCGGCTTGCTTCTCATCGAATGCCTCCTAGGGCTGTTTGCAGGGAGATTCTCGGAACCGAGTACCCGACTATCGTCAATCACACGTCGGGCATAACGGTTGGATCGATCAACCGTCTAGGTGGGGGTCACTCTCTGCCTGAGAGGATGGCGGCCATGGACAAGGGGGTAGCCGTCTTGCTCACCGCGGTCGCCGGCGGCCTGATCGCCCTGCAGGCGCCGATCAACGCGGGCCTCGGCAGGGCGACCGGGAGCCTGCCGGCCGCACTCGTCTCCTTCGTCGTGGGCACTGTGGCGCTTGCCGCGATCGTCGTCCTCAGCGGCAAGGCGGGAGGGCTCGGCTCGACCTTCGACGTCAGCTGGTACTACCTGCTCGGTGGCCTGCTTGGCGCCGTCTACGTCGCCAACGCTCTGGTCGTGGTCTCGACGATCGGCGCCGGCGGGGTCGCGGCAGCGACGATCGCCGGTCAGCTAACCGCCTCTGTGGCGATCGATCGCCTAGGCCTGTTCGGCCTTGACCAGGTTCCGCTCAGCCCCGAGCGCCTGCTTGGCGTCGTCCTGCTGGTGGCCGGCACCGTTCTGGTCGTGCGCTGAGGGGAAGGTGTCCGGCGGCGCGATCTGCAGGTAATGCGCGAAGGACCAGTCGACGAAGCGCTTCAAGCCCAAGAGCCGGATCATCGGTCCGAGCAGCCGCGGCGGGATGCGCGGCACGAGTCGCTGCACGCGCAGCATCCAGCGGAACTTCCACTCGTGGGAGTCGTGGAACTCGGCGTAGCGGGTGGCGGCCTGCTCGCGACCCTGGCGACCCTCGTGGACGCCCCGCAGCTCGCGCCCCAAGGCGATGCCGAAGTAGAGCGCGGTCCTGATTCCCTCCGCGGTCAGCGGCAGGCAGTGGCCGGCCGAGTCGCCGGCGAAGAAGACGCCGCCCTCGGTGGCGCGGCGCAGCTTGTGCGGAATCCAGTTGCCCTGGTAGCGGACGCGGTCCTGCCCCAGGTCCTCGGCCAGCAGCTCGGTCGTCTCGCGGACGTGGAAGCGCGGGTCGAAGGAGCCGACGCCGATCCGCAGCTCGTCGCGGGCGGGGAAGGACCAGCCGTAGCCGGCCGGCACGTAGCGCCGGTCGATCCAGACCTCGAGATCCTCGCTGCTGCCGGTGGGGTGGACCTCGAGGCCGCGCGAGAGCGGTGCGTCGGGCGGCTGGAAGCCGTCGCCCGAGGCGAGCACGCGGCGCCAGCCGAGCGCGTCGACGACGAGCGGCGCCGAG
>JBAREU010000031.1:0-5663 GCA_049796515.1 Solirubrobacterales bacterium | reverse complement strand
CGCGGCGGCGGCACCGGCGGCGGCAGCCGCAGGCGACGGCGACGGCGGCGGGGGCGAAGAGTCCTCGACGGTCGACGTGGTCCTGACCGAGGTCGGCGGCCAGAAGGTGCCGGTGATCAAGGTCGTTCGCGCCGCCACCGGGCTCGGTCTGAAAGAGGCCAAGGCGATCGTCGACGAGGCCCCGAAAGCGATCAAAGAGGGCATCGAGCGCGACGAAGCCGAGAAGATCAAGGGGGAACTGGAGGAGGCTGGCGCGACCGTCGAGTTGAAATAAGGCGCTACAATGCGGAATTTCGGCCTTGGGCACGGCCGAGCCGCCAGCCGAGCGCGGCCGTGTGTTATTTTTCGTGGTCGCGCGCCTGTTGTCATCCCCTGCCCTTATCTGCGCTGTATCCACGTCCCTCTGACCGTCTGAGGAGTCGCCGACTTTGGCACGTTCCAACGCTGCCCCCGTAACCCGTAGGAGTTTCTCCCGACTGCAGAACCCTCTCGAAGTCCCGCACCTGATCGATATCCAGCGTCGCTCGTTTGAAGAGCTGACGGATCCCAAGGTGGGCGGGCTGCGTGAGACGATCGACGACATATCCCCGATCGAGGACTACACGGGGAACCTCGCCATCGTCTTTGGCGAGTTCAAGTTCGAGGACCCGCCGCACTCGATCGAGGAGTGCCGCGAGAAGGACATGACGTACTCGCGGCCGCTGACCGCGACCGTCGCCTTCCAGAACAAAGAGACCGGCGAGATCCGCGAGCAGGCCGTCTTCATGGGCGACTTCCCATGGATGACCGAGCGCGGCACCTTCATCATCAACGGCACCGAGCGCGTCGTCGTCACCCAGCTCGTGCGCTCTCCCGGTGCCTATGTGATGGCGCCCAAGGACCCCGAAAAACAGGTCTTCATCGCCAACCTGATGCCGGCTCGCGGCTCCTGGCTGGAGCTGGAAGTCGACAAAAAAGGCAAAGTCTTCGTCCGCATCGACCGCAAGCGCAAACTGCCGGTGACGGTGCTGCTGCGCGCGATGGGCTATGTCGAGGATGAGCAGATCCTGAAGATGTTCGACAACTCGGTCTACCTCAGGCACACGATCGAGGCGGACACCGAGGCGACCCGGACCGAAGACGGCGCCCTGATCGAGCTGTTCAAAAAGCAGCGCCCGGGCGAGCCGCCCTCGGTCGACGCCGCCAAAGCCCTGCTCGAGCAGCTCTTCTTCGACCCCAAGCGCTACGACCTCACCCGGGTCGGTCGCTACAAGCTCAACGCCCGGCTCGACCTCGACATCGATCTCGACAACCGGGTCCTCACCCACGACGACATCATCGCCCTGATCAAGGAGCTGGTGAGCCTGCCGAAGCTGCTCGGCATCCCCGAGGAGATCGACGAGGAGCACCCGATCAAGGACTACGCGGCGGAGGCGATCACCTACCCGCGCGAGCCGGTTGCCGAGCACCTCGACGAGTACGAGCACTTCGGCAACCGCCGCCTGCGCACGGTCGGCGAGCTGATCCAGGAGGCCTTCCGCATCGGCCTCTACCGGATGGAGCGCGTCGTCCGCGAGCGGCTGACGACCGAAGACGCCGACGCGATCACGCCGCAGACGATCATCAACATCCGCCCGGTGGTCGCGGCGCTGAAGGAGTTCTTCGGCTCCTCGCAGCTCTCGCAGTTCATGGACCAGACCAACTCGCTGGCCGGCCTCACCCACCGGCGCCGCCACTCGGCGCTCGGCGCCGGTGGGCTGACCCGTGAGCGGGCGCCGATCGAGGTCCGCGACGTGCACCCGACCCACTACGGCCGCATGTGCCCGATCGAGACCCCGGAGGGACCGAACATCGGCCTGATCGGGTCGCTCTCCTCCTACGCGCAGGTCTCCGAGCACGGCTTCGTCACCACGCCCTACCTGGTGGTGAAGGACGGCGTCGTCACCGACGAGATCGTCCACCTCGATGCCACCCAAGAGGAGGAAATGGTGATCGCCCAGGCCAACGCCGAGGTCGATCCGAAGACCAAGAAGCTGAAAGGGCCGCAGGTACTGGTGCGCGCCTCCGAGCAGGAGTACACGAGCGCCCTGCCCAAGGAAGTCCAGCTGATGGACGTCTCGCCGACCCAGATCTGGTCGGTGGCGACTGCACTGATCCCCTTTCTCGAGCACGACGACGCCAACCGCGCCCTGATGGGCTCCAACATGCAGCGCCAGGCGGTGCCGCTGCTGAAGCCCGAGCCACCGCTGATCGGCACCGGCATGGAGCGCCGCGCCGCGGTCGACACCGGCGACGTGACCCTTGCCAAGGAGGACGGCGAGGTGGCCCACGTCGACTCGGAGTCGATCGTCGTCACCGCGGGCTCGAAGAAAGACGAGTACCCGCTGCACAAGTTCATGCGCTCCAACCAGGGGACGATCATCCACCAGCGCCCGATCGTCGCCAGCGGCCAGAAGGTGAAGGCGGGCGACGTGCTCGCCGACGGGTCGTCGACCGCCGGCGGCGAGATCGCTCTCGGCAAGAACTGCCTGGTCGCCTTCATGTCCTGGGAGGGCTACAACTTCGAGGACGCGATCATCCTCTCCGAGCGTTTGGTCAAGGACGACGAGATGACCTCGATCCACATCGAGGAGTACGAGATCGACGCCCGCACGACCAAGCTCGGCGACGAGGAGATCACCCGCGACATTCCCAACCGCTCGGAGGAGAGCCTGCGCAACCTCGACGAGCGCGGCATCGTCCGCGTCGGCGCCGAGGTGATCTCGGGCGATCTGCTGGTCGGCAAGGTGACGCCCAAGGGCGAGACCGAGCTGACCGCCGAGGAGAAGCTGATCCGCGCGATCTTCAAGGAGAAGGCGCGCGAGGTCCGCGACACCTCGCTGAAGGTTCCCCACGGCGAGGGCGGCGTCGTCATCGACGTGCTCACCTTCAGCCGCGACGACGGCGACGACCTGCCGCCCGGCGTCAACGACCTGGTCCGCGTCTATGTCGCGACCAAGCGCAAGATCGCCGAGGGCGACAAGCTCGCCGGCCGCCACGGGAACAAGGGTGTGATCTCCAAGATCGTGCCCGAAGAGGACATGCCCCACCTCGCCGACGGCACCCCCGTCGACGTCATCCTCAACCCGCTCGGCGTGCCGAGCCGGATGAACATCGGCCAGGTGCTGGAGACGCACCTCGGCTGGGTCGCCGGCAACGGCTGGTACGACGACGGCTCCGAGGCCTACAAACAGGCGCACTCGCCCGAGGGCGACGGGCGCGTCTACGTCTCGACGCCGGTCTTCGACGGCGCCAGCGTCGAGGACGTCGACGAGGCGCTCGTCCAGTGGCAGGAGCAGAACGCCGAGCGCGGCATCGAGCTCGGTGTCGACAAGCGCGAGCGCCCCGGTGCCCGCGCCGCCGGCGCGGTGCAGCTCTACAACGGCCGCACCGGCGAGCCCTACGAGGGCACCGTCACCGTCGGCTACATGTACATCCTCAAGCTGTTGCACCTGGTCGACGACAAGATCCACGCCCGCTCGACCGGCCCCTACTCGCTGGTCACCCAGCAGCCGCTGGGCGGCAAGGCGCAGTTCGGCGGCCAGCGCTTCGGCGAGATGGAGGTCTGGGCGCTGGAGGCCTACGGCGCTGCCTACACCCTGCAGGAGATGCTCACCGTCAAGTCCGACGACACCGTCGGCCGGGTCAAGGCCTACGAGGCGATCGTCAAGGGCGAGAACATCCCCGAGCCCTCGATCCCGGAGTCGTTCAAAGTCCTCTTGAAGGAGATCCAGAGCCTCTCGCTCGACGCCAACGTCGTCTCCGAAGGGGGCGACGTCGAGATCTCCGAGGAGGACGACGACCTGCTGAAAGCGGCCGAGGAGCTGGGCATGGACCTGACCGGGGTCCGTGCCGAGGGCGCCAATGGGGCCGCTGACGAGCAGGAGGAGCAGGTGGTCGCCGAGGGCGAATCGGGGACCGGCGGCGATGAAAACGGAAGCGACGGAGCCCCGGCCGACGGTGCCGCGGCGGAGGCCAAGGAAGAGACGAAGGTGGAGGACTGATGATCGACATCAACAACTTCGACGCGATCGAGATTGGCCTCGCTTCCTCGAAGAAGATCCGCTCCTGGAGCTGGGGCGAGGTCACCAAGCCGGAGACGATCAACTACCGCACGCTGAAGCCGGAGAAAGACGGCCTCTTCTGCGAGCGCATCTTCGGTCCGACCAAGGACTGGGAGTGTTACTGCGGCAAGTACAAGCGGGTCCGCTACAAGGGCATCGTCTGCGAGCGCTGCGGCGTCGAGGTGACCCGCTCCAAGGTTCGCCGCGAGCGCATGGGCCACGTCGACCTTGCTTCGCCGGTCTCCCACATCTGGTTCTTCAAGGGCGTGCCGAGCCGGATCGGCTACCTGATCGACATGGCTCCCAAAGAGCTGGAGAAGGTTCTCTACTTCGCCGCCTCGATGGTCACCTGGGTCGATACCGAGGCTCGAGACAAAGACCTGGGCAAACTCGAGAAAGAAGTGAAGAAAGTCACCGACGGTTACGCCGCCGAACAGCAGAAACGCACCCAGGAGCTGAGCGAGTCGCTCGAACGGCGCATCGCCTTCCTCGAAGGGGGCGGCCAGGAAAAGTTCGACGACGACGATCACATTTGGGCCGACTCGCTGAAGCTGACCGCGGCGCAGCTGCGCAAGCTGAAGGACGACGAGCGCACCAAAATGATCAAAGAACTGCGCAAAACGTTCGAGGCGGAGATCTCCGACACCGAGGCCTACATCGAAGAGGCAATCGAGCGGATGGACGAGGTTTGGAAGATCTTCACCGAGATGAAGCCGAAGGATGTCGTCAACGACGAGACCGTCTTCCGCGAGCTCAAGGACCGCTTCGGCTCCCCCTTCGGCTGGGGCGAGTACTTCCGCGGTGGCATGGGTGCCGAAGCGGTGCGCGACCTGCTCGAGCAGGTCGACCTGGCGGCCGAATGCGAGGAGCTCGAGCTGGTCATCAACAGCTCCAAAGGCCAGAAACAGGCTCGCGCGGTGAAGCGCCTCAAGGTCGCCTCCGCCTTCCTCAACTCCGACAACAAGCCAGACTGGATGATCCTCGACTGCGTGCCGGTGATCCCGCCGGAGCTGCGGCCGATGGTGCAGCTCGACGGCGGCCGCTTCGCGACGTCGGACCTCAACGACCTCTACCGGCGCGTGATCAACCGCAACAACCGGTTGAAAAGGCTGCTCGACCTCGGCGCGCCCGAGATCATCGTCAACAACGAGAAGCGGATGCTGCAGGAGTCGGTGGACGCGCTGTTCGACAACGGCCGCCGCGGCCGTCCGGTCACCGGGCCGGGCAACCGTCCGCTCAAGTCGCTGAGCGATCTGCTCAAGGGCAAGCAGGGCCGGTTCCGTCAGAACCTGCTCGGTAAGCGCGTCGACTACTCGGGCCGTTCGGTCATCGTGGTCGGCCCCACCCTCAAGCTCCACCAGTGCGGCCTGCCCAAGCTGATGGCGCTCGAGCTGTTCAAGCCGTTCGTCATGAAGAAGCTCGTCGACAACGAGCTGGCGCAGAACATCAAATCTGCCAAGCGCATGGTCGAGCGTCGCCGCCCGCAGGTGTGGGATGTCCTCGAAGAGGTCATCAAGGAACACCCGGTGCTGCTGAACCGCGCGCCCACGTTGCACCGCCTCGGCATTCAGGCCTTCGAGC
>JBAREU010000030.1:0-3537 GCA_049796515.1 Solirubrobacterales bacterium | reverse complement strand
CGAGAGGAGGCATTCCACACTCGGCTATCTCTCTCCGAGAGAGTTCGAGATGATCTCAACTCATCAACAAAGAGAGACTGAAAAAGTCAAACCCTGACCTGTCGCTCGAACCGGGGGAAGACCAGTGTGTATTCCCTAGATCATCCTTCCAAGTCACCTTTTTCCCGGGTCGGGCGGGCCGCTCACCGCGTGCATCAAGGTAGAGGCCATGCTTGTCGGCGAAGTCTTGAAGTGGCGGACCAACGGCAAGCTCTAGGGTGTCTCCGACGATCTGGCCCAGGCGGTGTCCGGGTGCCTGAGCCATTAGCCGAGAACCGTAAGAATGCCCTCTTGCAGTGGCACTCTGTGCTTGCGGTTCTTCCACTTCGTGTTTCGGTCACGCAGCTTTTCAAACTCCCAACTTGCAAAGCCCGCGCCTAGGGCGAGTTCTCCTAACCAGCGCTCGACTGGAACGTGCACGGCGTAAGGGGCGGAGTCTCCGACGACGAAGTGGGTTACGGAGCCAGATCTACAGACTCGCCTGAGCGAAACCCAAGTTCGAGCGAGATCGTGGAAGTAGGCCGCAACCATTGAGTGATATGCCTTTCGACCACTACGGTTCTCACGCTCTGTTGCTAGTCGCTCGTAGACAGCAATAAGCTCATTTCTAATAGGTGCTACCTCGGGTGCCTCCAGAGCTTCTGTTGCCTCATATCCGGCCATATGTTGCGAGCACGAACGAACGAGATGACGGCGCACCGTCGCTTGGAGATCGGCCCATCGCTTGATCTCTCCCAAGAAAGTCATCTCGATCCGAGTCGCATCTGCGTAGTCGTAGTTGTTGGGATATGGCGGAGAGGTGAGTACCAAGTCAATCGAGTTCGTGTCCACGTCGGTCGCTGCACGCGCGTCGCTCGACAGGACCCTGATATCAGCAATGCTCGGCGGCGTCTCACGCATGTCTTGAGTCATGACGCGAACCTGCGCGGAGAAGGCCGCGACTGGCTCTGCGGTCTTTGCCTTCGACTTCTTCGGGAGGACGTACTGCCATTGTGCGGTTCCGACCGGAGAGCAGGGTCGCAGCACTGCGATTAGCGCAAGCCACAGCAGGTCGTCGATCTCATCTTCCTCGCGCAGCTCCTCAATTGCGTGGCGCAAGCCGAGGAGGGTTGCAAGAGTCGCCGGTGGATAGATCTTGGCCAGCAGCGCGGGCGGGTTCGTCCAGACGCGAGGGACTGACCGCTCAAGTACAGCAGTTGCTCGGCACTCGAACTCATCGGCGCTTTGATCCCATGCGAGCTTTGCTTCGCTAATTCGCCGGACGAGTGGGTGCGTCTCGAAGCCAATCGCGTTTGCACCTTGCGCTTGCGCGGCTAGGAGCGTCGTTCCAGAGCCCATGAAAGGGTCTAGGACGACTACCGGTCCATCCTGTTGTGCCTCTTGAATTACAGTTTCTGCCCAAGCTGCTGAGAAGCCTGCTGAGTAGCGAAACCAGCGATGTATCGGCAGCGTCATATTACGAGTGAAGGCACCGCGATTGTCTTGCGCCGGAAGCTGCGGCACAGCGGGCATCGCGAAGAATTGCTCAGGGGCAGCGGGAGCCATGCGCGAGATCGTAAGGGCCCACCCGGCGCGACTTGACATGTGTCTGAAGCTGCGCAGACCTGGCACAAACCTTTTGCTCTTGGCGCGCAACACGTGACGGGCGAGCCCGTACGGTCGCTGCTACGGACTCTCCGCGTGCGGGTGCCGATGATCCCGCTTCGTTGCTGAGGTAGGCGCCGCTGCGGAGAGTCCGCCCCTAGCGCTGCCCGAGCGGCTCTCGGTTTATTTGCCTCGAACTTAAGCGAGAGCTTTGTGAGGTCGGCAATCGACACGTCGAGCGCCGCTGCGATTCTTTGACCGTGCCCCAGGTCGGGTTGGAGAGGCCACGCTCAATGAGAGAGCGGGTGCCGCTCGTCACGCCTGCCGGGAGGAAGCGGCGGCGATTGAAGGAGCTAGGCCAGAGCGGACTTTGCTCGACCGCGCGGAGCAGATCGTGGCGCTGCTGGTGGCTGGGGAAGAGCTTGATGCAGAGGCGGGTGGATCGGCGAGCGATGCCGCGACGGGCTTTCACGGACGCCAAGGACTGACGCCGGCGTTCGCCTGTTCCCGACCGAGAGCGGCTGCAGATAGGACCGCAACAACGTTCGCCGCCGTGTCGTCGTCAAGTCCGTCGAGCGGGCAAGCGCGAACTTGATCGGGCGGACTCAATCCGCTACCCGAGGGAATCACCCCGCACTCGTTGCGCCGTACCTTCATCTCCTGCTGCTCGCGACCAGCGCAGAGGTTCCTTACGTCATGCGCCAGGTCGGGCATACCGACCCGAAGGTCACGCTCTCGATCTACGCCCAGGTGATGTATCGGGGCGAGGGTGAGCGGGAGCGGCTGAAAACTGGGGTCGAGGGAGCTAATTAATTGGGCACTAATGGCACTGGCGGCGATTCGGCGGTGTCTGGGCTAGGTGAGCAGCTGTCCTTGGATGCCGGTGAATCTCCGTCGATTGCTGGGGATTCGGACCATGGGCGCGGCTGGGTTCGAACCAGCGACCTCTCGCGTGTGAGGCGAGCGCTCTCCCACTGAGCTACGCGCCCTGGGTCGACGATCATACGGCGCGCAACGGGCGGGTGTGGTGGCTGTCGTGTCTCTGCTCTTGGACCAGCGTTTCTGTACGCGACCCGGCCATTAAAAAGTCAGTAGTTGCTGATCGCTCATCTGTCCAGTTCAGACAGTGCAATGCGTCCAACTCGCTTGGCCCGCCAGCCAGGAGCGGATATGACGGGGCTCGCCCCATGCATGGTGCACCGGGGCTGGGACAGCTACGAGAGGAGCCTGGCGATGCCATTCATCGAACTCAGTCGGCGCGGCGCTGTTGCATCGACCGCAGCCGTCGGCGCTCTGTTCTGCCTCTGGGCGTTCTCCACGGGAGCGGTGGCCGCCGTCTATCCACCGGGTGGCGGGGCTTTTGCCGCTGACGCCGAGGGATGGCAGGAGACGGAAGCGACCTGCAACGTCACCCTGCTCTCCACCTGTGAAGCGAGCGGTGAATATGACGCGTCCGCTGGTAACCCGCCCGGTGCGCTGACGGCGAAAACGACCGTCTCACTCAACCTCGCGGCCCTGTTCGACTCCACGGTCGTCTTCGAGTCGCCGGACTTCACGGTGGCCGAGGCCGGTCCGGCGACGGTGCACGCTGAGCGCCAGTTCGCTCCCGGCGGACTGCTCACGCTCATGCCCGAAGCCGACTACACCGTCTCGCTGATCGACCGCGGCACCGAAGTTCCGACCGAGGTCATCAGCGAGATCCTGGACGAAGGCGACGCCTCCTTCGCCGGCAAAGACGCAGCCGCGGTGGTCGTCCCCGGCCGAACCTACGCGATCGCGATTGAGGTGAGCACGACGTCGCTCGCCGCACTCGGCGCGCTCAGCACCGCCGCCAACGTCCGCTTCGACAACGTCGCCCTCTCGGTCCAGGAAACGAGCGGCGGGGAAGGCGATGACGGTGACGATGGTGACGAG
>JBAREU010000029.1:0-2104 GCA_049796515.1 Solirubrobacterales bacterium | reverse complement strand
AGGGTCTCGTAGTTCGACTGCCGAGATCTGCCTTCCTCGACCAGGCCCACATCAAGACGATCTGCACCAGGGTGCAGTTCGCCGCCGACAACTGCCCCGAGAACGCCCGCTACGGCTTCATCAGGGCATGGACGCCGCTGCTCGAGGAGCCGCTTGCCGGACCTGTCTGGCTCAGGTCCTCTGACCACAAGCTCCCGGATCTCGTCTTCGACCTGCACGGCTTGGTCGACGTCGAGGTATCGACGCGGATCGACTCCGCCAAAGGCGGGATCAGGGCAACCGTCGAGAACTCCCCAGACGCGCCGCTCTCCAAAGTCGTGCTGAGGATGCAGGGCGCCAAAAAGGGCCTGATCATCAACAGCCGCAACCTCTGCGGCAAGAAGTCGCGGGCAAACGTCCAGTACAGCGGCCACAACGGCAAGCAGCTCAGCGCCAACCCGGTGATGCGGCCGCAGTGCGGTGGCAAGCGGAAGGGGAAGACGTGAGGAGCGGTCCGCGCTTCAGCCGCGGCGCTTGCGAAGCGTGCGGGCGCCGACCTTGAGCAGGGGCCCAGCGCCCTCGCGCAGGGCCTGGGTGCGGGTCGCGCCCTTGCCGTAGAGCAGCTTTGCCGAAGCGCGCACGGCTTCGCCCAGGGTCTGGTCGTAGGGGTGCCACCAGAAGTCGCGGGCGAGGCCCGGCTCCCAGGCGTTCATCTTGACGTTGACGCACTCGTAGAAGCCGAATTTGGAGTGTGAGCGGCCGACGCCGGAGTCCTTGACGCCGCCCCAGGCGCACTGGCAGGCGCCGTGGCTGAAGGAGTGATCGTTGACCCAGACCATGCCGGACTCGATCCGCCGCGCGATCCGTGCTCCCTTTTGGCGGTCCTTGGTCCAGACCGAGGCGCCGAGGCCGAACTCGGAATCGTTGGCGAGGTCGATCGCCTCCTGCTCGGAGTCGACGACGACGATCGGCAGCACCGGGCCGAAGACCTCCTCCCGCATGATCCGCATCTCGTGGGTCACGCCGGTCAGCACGGTCGGGGCGACGAACTTGCCGGAGAAGCCGGGCACGTCGGTGGGCCCGCCGCAGAGCTTGGTCGCGCCGGCCGCGACCGCGTCCTCGATCAGGTCGACGACGATCTCGTACTGACCCTCTGAGGTCATAGGGCCGATCTCGGTCTCCCACTCGAGCGGGTTGCCGAGCCGAAGCTGCTGCGCCTCGCGGGCGACACCCTCGATGAAGCGGTCGGCGACCTCGCGCATCACGTAGACGCGCTCGATCCCCGAGCAGGTCTGGCCGGCGTTGGCGAAGCCGCCCCAGACGGCGCCGGAGATCGCGTTGTCGAGGTCGGCGTCGGCGCAGACGATCATCGGGTCCTTGCCACCCAGCTCCAGCACCGAGCCCTTCAGCTGCCGGGCGCAGACCTCGCCGACCTTGCGGCCGATCTCGACCGAGCCGGTGAAGAAGATCTTGCCGGCGCTTGAGCGGGCAAGTGCGTCGCCGACCGCGCCGCCGCCGTGGACGACGCGGACCAGGCCCTCGGGCAAGCCGCCCTTCTCGAAGACGCGCCGGATCGCCTCACCCAGCAGCGGCGTCAGGCTCGCCGGCTTCAGCACGACGCCGTTGCCCGCCATCAGCGCGATCGCGACCTCGCCGAAGGGAATCGACCAGGGGTAGTTCCAGGGCGCGATCACGCCGACGACGCCGATCGGCTCGTAGGTGAAGCGCGATTTCTTGCTCGCCAGGAAAGCCTGCGACATCCGCACCTTCTCGTCAGCGAGGATCTTGGGGCCGGCCTTCGCACACCAGTGCAGTGCGTCGACGGTCGGCAGCAGCTCCATCGTGTAGGCCTCGGCGCGGGGCTTGCCCTGCTCGTTGACCAGTAGCTCGGCGAGCTCGTCGATGTCGTCGAGCAGGGCGTCGGCGGCGCGCCTGAGGTAGGCGCCGCGGGCCCTCGGGCTGAGCTCGGCCCAGGCGGGCTGGATGCGGGCGACGTCGTCGACCACTGCCTGGACCTGGTCGGGGGTGATCGTGGCTACGGAGCCGACCAACTCTCCGGTGGCGGGGTTGAAGGACTCGAGCGTGGACTGGGCGGCTTGGGGCTGCGTGGCGATCTCCATAGGGG
>JBAREU010000028.1:0-21281 GCA_049796515.1 Solirubrobacterales bacterium | reverse complement strand
ACCACGGCGGGCGGCGATCGCCTCCAGCTCGGGCATCGCCGCCGGATAGCCGAAGATGTGCACCGGCAGGACGCCGGCGCTGCGCTCCCCGATGGCCGCCTCGACCGTGGCCGGGTCGAGATTGAGGGTGACCGGATCGACGTCGCAGAAGACCGGCCGGGCGCCCTCGTAGAGCAGGCAGTTGGCGGAGGCGACGAAGCTGAAGGGGCTGGTCAGGACCTCGTCTCCCGATCCCCAGCCAAGCGCCCGCACGCCCAGGTGCAGGCCAGTCGTCCCACTCGAGACCGCGACCGCGTCGTCCACTCCCAGCCAGGCCGCGAACGCGCGCTCGAAGCGCTCCTTCATCGGTCCCAGCGAGAGGCGGCCGGAGCGCAGAACCTCAAGCACGAGCTCCTCCTCGCGCGTCCCTAGTTCCGGCTTGGCGAGGGGAATCTGCTCGGTCTGCGGCGGCGCTGCCATCGGCGGCGCCCAGCCTACTTTGCGCCGCTGTCGCTCCGGGGCTGGAAGGCGTACTCGAGTGAGTCGACCAGCGCCTCCCAGGAGGCCTCGATGATGTTCTCCGAGACGCCGATCGTCCCCCACTCGCGCGCGCCGTCGGAAGAGTCGAGCAGGACGCGGGTGACTGCCCCGGTGCCGTGGCTCTCGTCGAGGATCCGCACCTTGTAGTTGGTCAGCTCGATGTCGGCCAGGTGCGGGTAGCGGTCGGCGATTGCGCCGCGCAGGGCGCTGTCCAGGGCGTTGACAGGGCCGTTGCCCTCGGCGACGCGCACGTAACGCTCGCCGTCGACCCTGACCTTGATCGTCGCCTCGGTCTCGACCGCCCCATCGGCGCGCTTCTCGACCAGCACCTTGAAGCTCTCCAGCTCGAAGAGCGACTCGTAGCTGCCGGCCTCGCGCCGCAGCAACAGCTCGAAGGAGGCCGGCGCCGCCTCGTAGTGGTAGCCGCGGTGCTCGCGCTCCTTCAGTCGCTCGACCGCGTACGTTGCCTCGTCCTCGCCGAGGTCGAGGCCGGCCCGAGCCGCCTGACTGCGGATCGTCGCCTTGCCCGAGAGCTCCGAGGCGAGGATCTCGCGCTGATTGCCGAGCAGGGCCGGGTCGAGGTGCTCGAAGGTGCGGGCATCGGCCTCGACCCCGGCGGCGTGCATCCCCGCCTTGTGGGCGAAGGCGTTGCGACCGACGTAGGGCTGGTCGGGGTTCGGCGTGACGTTGCAGAGCTCGTCGAGGTAGTGGCTTGTCCGAGTCAGGTTCGACAACTTCTCCGGCGCCACGACCTCGAAGCCCATCTTCAACTGCAGCGCCGGCAGGATCGTCGCCAGGTTGGCGTTGCCGCAGCGCTCGCCGTAGCCGTTGATGCAGCCCTGCACGAGTCGCGCTCCGGCCTCCACCGCGGCGAGCGAGTTGGCGACGGCGCAGCCGGCGTCGTCGTGGGTGTGGATGCCGACCTCGACCGCGTCGCCGAGCGCGGCGACAACCGCCGCGGTCGCCTCGACGACGAAGGCGGGCAGGCTGCCGCCATTGGTGTCGCAGAGCGTGACATTCTCGGCGCCGGCGTCGGCCGCGGCGCGAACGCATTCGAGCGCGTATGCGTCGTCGTCGCGATAGCCGTCGAAGAAGTGCTCGGCGTCGAAGATCGGCCGCTTCCCGCGTTCATGGCAGAAGCGGATCGAGTCGGCGATCATCGCCAGGTTCTCCTCGGCCGAGACCTTGATCACCTTCTCCAGGTGCAGGCCCCAGCTCTTGCCGACGAGGCAGACGACCGGGGCGAAGCACTCGACGAGCACGGCGAGCGCCTCGTCGTCCTCGGCGGCGATGCCACGGCGCCGGGTCATGCCGAAGGCGGCGATCGTCGCCTGCTCCAGCTCGAGCTCGGCAAGCTGCTCGAACAGCTCCGCTTCCTTCGGGTTGGAGCTGGGAAAGCCGGCCTCGATCGTCTGTATGCCGAGCTCGTCGAGGGCGCGCACGACCTTCAGCTTCTCGCCCACCGAGAGCGACATGCCGGGGCCGCCCATGCCGTCGCGCAAGGTGGTGTCGTAGAGCTTCACCTGTTCCATTTGATGCCTTTCGATACGAGGAGAACCGGGTGTGCGCGCAGCGCTTGCGCCAGCCGCTAGGCGGCAGGCGTAATTCGCCCGGTTGCCGCCTCGACGAAGTCGAGCCACTCCAGATACTCCTCGGCGCGGCCGTGCAGCGCTTCCTGGAACTTGGCCTGGACCACGCGCGTGATCTCCCCGGGCTCGCCAAGCGGATGGTCGTCGACCTCGCGCACCGGGACCAGCTCGGCGGCGGTGCCGGTGAGGAACACCTCGTCGGCCAGATAGAGCTCGGCGCGGGCGATGCCGCGCTCCTCGACCATGTAGCCGAGGTCGCGAGCGATCTGCACCACCGAGTTGCGGGTGATCCCGTCGAGGATCGCCGCGGTGTGCGGAGGCGTGCAGATCGTGCCGTCGCGAACGATGAAGACGTTCTCGCCCGAGCCCTCGGAGACGCAACCGTGCTGGTCGAGCAGGATCGCCTCGTCGTAACCGGCGGCGGTCGCCTCGGTCTTGGCGAGCACCGAGTTGAGGTACTGGCCGGATGCCTTGGCGTGCGGGATCAGGCTGTCGCCGGAGATCGTCCGCCAGGAGGAGACCTTGGTGCGGATACCGCTGCGCGCGCCCTCCTCGCCGAGGTAGACGCCCCAGGGGAAGGCGGCGACGATCACGTCGATGGGCGCGTCGGTTGCGTAGAGCCCCAGGTTGCCGTAGCCGCGGTAGGCGAGCGGGCGGATGTAGCAGGAGCCGAGGCCATTGCGGCGGATCAGCTCGTTGGTCGCCTCGCGGATCTCCTCGGCGGTAAAGGGAAGCTGGAAGTAGTAGAGCTCGGCGGACTTCTCCAGCCGCGCCAGGTGCTCGCGGTGGCGGAAGACCGCCGGGCCGCGCTCGGTCTCATAGCAGCGGATTCCCTCGAAGACGCCGGTGCCGTAGTGCAGGCCGTGGCTGAGGACGTGCGTCTTCGCCTCGTCCCAGGGTACGAACTCGCCGTTCTGCCAGATCAGCTCCGCCGTCTCCATCCCGGAAAAGTATGCCTTACGCCCATCCCGGTAGGGGTTCCACTTAACTTTTTCGAGCTGCGTCTGTGGCTACCGACGATGGTTGGCCGCGAAAAAGTACAAGACGTTTCACCCCTACCGGGATGGGCTCTAGGCGGAAAGCTCGCTCAGGACGGCTTCCGTGATCTCGTCCGTGCTTGCCGTTGGCTCTCCCGCCATGGCGAGATCGAAGGTTCTGAGACCTTGCTCGAGCACCGTGTCGACCGCTGCCTCGATCCGCCCCGCCTCGTCCGCCCGGCCGAGCCCGTCGCGCAACATCATCGCCGTGCTGAGGAAGGTTGCGAGCGGGTTGGCGATCCCCTGGCCGGCGATGTCGGGGGCGGAGCCATGGACGGGCTCGAACAGGCCGGGTGCGCCTGCCTCTCCGAGGCTGGCCGAGGGCAGCATCCCAAGCGAGCCGGTGAGCATCGCCGACTCGTCGCTGAGGATGTCGCCAAAGAGGTTCTCGGTGACGATCACGTCGAAGTCGGCCGGGCGCGAGACGAGCTGCATCGCGGCGTTGTCGACCAACAGGTGCTCGAGCTCGACGTCCGGGTACTCGCCGGCGAGACCGCTGACCACCTCGCGCCAGAGCCGCGAAGTCTCGAGCACGTTGGCCTTGTCGACCGAGGTGAGGCGTGCGGCGCGATTGCCGCCCGCCGCCCGCCGCTGTGCCGCCTCGAAGCCAGCGCGGGCGATGCGCTCGATCTCGGCGGTGGAGTACTCGCAGGTGTCGTGGGCGGAGTCGCCGTCACGGCCGCTGTCGCCGAAGTAGATGCCGCCGGTCAGCTCGCGCACGACGAGCAGGTCGGTGCCCGAGATCCGCTCCTCGCGCAGGGGGCTGGCCCCGACCAGGGCCCGGCTCGGCCGCACCGGCCGCAGGTTGGCGTAGAGCCCCATTCCCTTGCGCAGGCCGAGCAGTCCCTGCTCGGGGCGAGGCGCATTGGGGTCAGTGGTGTCCCATTTGGGACCGCCGACAGCGCCCAGCAGCACCGCGTCGGCGCTTCTGCAGGCGTCAAGTACCTCGTCGGTGAGGGCGACGCCGTGGGCGTCGATCGAGGCGCCGCCGATAAGGCGCTTGTCGAACTCGAACTCGCCTAGCCCCTCGAGCAGCCGCTGCGCCGCGGCGACGATCTCCGGCCCGATCCCGTCGCCGGGCAACAGGACTATGCGAGGCGTGCCGCTCACCGGCCGCACTCTATGCCGTGGCTTCGATGTTGAGGCGGACGTAGTCGAGCCTCAGCGGCTCGCCGGCCTCTGCCAGGACCGCTTCGGCGAAGGGGCGCTGCAACTCCTCGGGGAGTCGGGCGAGGTGCGGTCCCAGGGTCACGGTCGAAGCGAACTCGAGGGGCTGATCCGGCACCACGGGCTTCGGCTGCAGCCAGCAGCGGGTGGTGGCGAAGCCGGCGTCGCGGAGCTTGTCCTCGGTCACGTCGGGGGCAGCGAAGTTCCAAATTCCATCCATCCCCTCGAAGTGGGGAGCGAACTCGGGGCGTGCGATGGCCGCGGCGATCGCCTTCGCGTATTCGGCGACGTTTCCATCGCCGCCACACTGCGCGACCAAGCGCCCACCCGGTTTGAGCGCCGCGTGCAGGCGCTTGAAGAGGCGGTCGTGGTCGACGATCCAGTGGAAGGTCGCGGTGGAGAAGATCAGGTCGACCGGCTCTGCGACCTCCAGCTCGGAGAGATCGGCGACGAGATAGCTCACCCTCTCCCCCAGCCGCTCCCTGGCCTTGGCGATCATCGCCTCGGAGCCGTCGACCGCTACCAACCGGCCCTCGGGAATGCGTTTCAGCAGCTCGGCGGTGACCCGGCCCGAGCCACAGCCGGCATCAAGCACGGCCTCCTCACCGCGAAGCTCGAGCCGCTCCAGCACCTCCATCCCCCATTCGAACTGGGGATCGGAGACGGCGTCGTAGGTCTCGGCGTCCCACTCGCGGGGCCCGGTGTTGATGACGCGTCTCGCCTCCGGGTTGCTCACAGCGCCGTCGTCACTGGACCCCGCTCGGCGCCGCCGGCAGACTCGAACTCGTCGATCGCCGCGGCGTTCTCCAGCGTGATGCCGATGTCGTCGAGGCCGTTCAGCAGGCGGTGCTTGACGTCGGGCTCGATCTCGAACTCGAAGACACCGGCGGCGCTGGTGACCGTCTGGTCGTCGACGTCGATCCGCGCCTCCCCCGCCTCGGCCACCGCCCGGCAGTGCTCCCCGTCGAGCACCACCGGTAGCAACCCGACCTTGGTGCAGTTGACGTAGAAGATGTCGGCGAAGGAGGGCGCGACGATCGCCTCGAAGCCGAAGTCTTCTAGCGCCCAGGGGGCGTGCTCGCGCGAGGAGCCGCAGCCGAAATTGCGCCCTGCGACCAGAATCGGGTTTGGCTCCAGCTCGATCTCGCCGTCGCGCAACCAGTCGTAGAAGAGGAACTCGCCGAAGCCAGTCCGCTCGACCCGCTTGAGGAACTGCTTGGGGATGATCTGGTCGGTATCGACGTCGTGCCGGTCGAGCACCGACACCTTGCCCTCGATCACGTCTATCGGCCTCATCGTCAGCTCCAATCCCTGATGTCGACGAAATGTCCCTCAACCGCGGCGGCCGCCGCCATCTTGGGGCTAACCAGGTGCGTCCTACCGCCCTTGCCTTGACGCCCCTCGAAGTTGCGGTTCGAGGTCGAGGCGCAACGCTCCCCCTCGATCAGGATGTCGGGATTCATCCCCAGGCACATTGAGCAGCCCGCCTCGCGCCACTCGAAGCCCGCGGCGCGGAAGACCTCGTGCAGTCCCTCCTCCTCGGCGGTGGCCTTGACCTGTTGCGAGCCGGGCACGACCATCGCCCGTACGGAGTCGGCGACGCGACGCCCGTCGACGACCGCGGCGGCCTCGCGCAGGTCCTCGACCCGGGAGTTCGTGCAGGAGCCGATGAAGACGCGTTCGGGCTTGACCTCGGTCATCGGCGTGCCCGGTTCGAGCGCCATGTAAGTGAGCGCCCGTTCGGCCGACTCGCGGTCGGCCGGCGACTCCATCGCCTCCGGATCGGGGACGGAGTCGGTGACCTCGACCACCATGCCGGGGTTGGTGCCCCAGGTGACCATCGGCGCGATCCCACCGGCGGCGATCTCGACCTCGGTGTCGAAGCTCGCGTCGGCGTCCGTGGGCAGCTGTCGCCAGCGCTCGACCGCCGCGTCGAAGTCGGCGGGTGCCGCGGCGCGGCCGCGCACCCACTCGAAGGTGGTCTCGTCGGGGGCGATCATCCCGGCGCGTCCCCCACCCTCGATCGTCATGTTGCAGACCGTCATCCGTCCCGGCATCGAGAGCGACTCGATCGCAGGGCCGGCGTACTCGACCGCGTGGCCGACCATGCCGCCGGTTCCGAGCCGCCCGATCGTCGCCAGGATCAAATCCTTGGGCGTGACGCCCTGGCCCAGCTCGCCCGAGTAGAGGATGCGCATCGTCTTCGGTCGCTTCTGCACCAGGCACTGGGTGGCCAGGACGTGCTCGACCTCCGAGGTGCCGATGCCGAAGGCGAGCGCGCCGAAGGCGCCATGGGTCGACGTGTGGCTGTCGCCGCAGACGATCGTAATTCCCGGCTGGGTGACGCCCAGCTCGGGGCCGATGACATGGACGATGCCCTGCCGCTCGGAGCCCAGCGAGTAGATCGGTATCCCGAACTCCTCGCTGTTGCGCTCCAGCGTCTCGACCTGGACGCGGGAGAGCTCGTCGGCGATCAGGCGCGCTGCCTTGGTGCCGTCGGTCGGCACGTTGTGATCGGCGGTGGCCAACGTTTTGTCCGGCCGGCGGAGGGGTCGGCCGGCCAACCGCAGGCCATCGAAGGCCTGCGGCGAGGTCACCTCATGGACCAGGTGCAGGTCGATGTAGAGCAGGCCGTCGGCGACCTTGTGGGCGCTCCAGATCTTGTCGAACATCGTCTGTGGCATCGTCAACTCCTCCTCAGCCCGGCGGCGATCACAGCGAGGAAGCGTGCTTGCTCCCTCCCTTCATTCTCGAAGTGGTGCGGAAGGTCGGCGTCGAAGGTAACGCTGTCGCCGGTGCGCAGCTCGTGCCGAGTCCCATCGACGACCAGTGCCAACACTCCCGTCAAGACGACGGCGGTCTCGCGACTGCCCGGCTCGTGCATCGGCGGGTCGTCGGGCCCACCGGTTGCCGCCCCAGGTCTCAGTGTGTGCAGGGAGACGTCAGCGCGCAGTCCCGGCAGCGGCGGCGTCAGCTCCTCGAAGCAGTGGCCGCCGCGCTCGTAACGTCGCCGCTCGCCAGCGCGGCTGACCGCGACGTGCTCCCCCTCGTCGAGGCGCAAGAGTTGCGAGAGGGTCAGCTCCAGCCCCCCGGCGATCTTCTCGGCGACGACCAAAGTCGGGCTCGTCTCCCCCCTCTCGACCTGGGAGAGCATCGGCGCGCTGACCCCGCTCCGCTCGGCCAAATCACGCAGCGAGAGCCCCATCGCCTCCCGCAGCGCACGCGCCCGCCTGCCTACTGGCGACGAACCGGCCTCACGCCCCTTCTCGCTGGTCACCGATGTCACCATTACGTTCGTACGTTATCACGTACGAACCTTAGTCGCCCAAGCAGAAGGTCTCGGTTTCCCGCCCATGTGGCGGGTAGGCGAGAGTTCAGCAGAGGAGGCGATGGAGATCGGCGAGAAGGGCGTCTGGGTCATCCAGTTGATGCCAGGTCACCCGGATCACGCGCCACCCGGCAACCTGGAGCCGGCGATCTCGTTCACGGTCCTTCTCGAAGGCGACGCGAGTCCCGTGCGACTTGCCGCCGTCCAACTCGACGATCACCCGCTGCGCCCGCCACAAGCAATCGGCCTCGATTTTGTGCCCGTCGATGTCGAGTAGAGCGTTCAGCGCTGGCTGTGGGAGGTCGGTTCGGGCGAGTATGGCTGCGAATCTGACCTCCAGCCTGCTGCGAGTACAGCCCAGTGGGCCTCGGCCAAGATGATGGAGGCAGGCTCTGATCGCGGTTGCGCCTCGCCGCCCCGGATGTCGCTCCAAGATGTACTCCAGCTGTTGGAGTCGAAAGCGGTGGCGGTATTCCGCCTCGCGGATTGCAGCTTCCAATCTCTCGTGTGGGCAGCCAAGTGCTACGTCAAAGAGTGTTCGGGCGAGGGTGGTGACCGGAATCAGATGCCTGGTGGTGATCTCATTCGGCGTAAGACGCACTACATGGCGACGAATCGGCTGCGGAAGTTGCGTCGAGCGAGGCAGCGAAATGTCGACTAGCTCGTGCTCCCCATCGCGCAGAATGCCCCAAAGGGCAGCCGCGGAGCCGTGGCTCAACACAGCGCCCTCTCCACTTCGAATAACGGCAGCCAACCATCGCCCCTCCCTGGATATGAGCCCATGGCCGACGGTGTAGACGCCGCGATGCAGCCGATGTATTCGACCGCTGCGAAGCCTCGTGTCGATTGCGTCTTCCCCCAGGCCGAGATCGCGCAATTGTGTCCGCGAGACGATCCCATGGCGCCGCTCTGCAAGCCGAGCGATGTCGCGATCTGACAGCCGAAGTCTCGGTTTCCCGTCTATATGGCGGGTAGGTGAAAGCTCGCCTGTGCGGCTCCGGGACATGCCGGGACGCTGGCAGGGTGGGACGCGCGGGTGGCGCTCTGAATGTGAATTTTGTGTGTCGGGTTAGGGGCCCGGGGTGCGCTCTACCGCGGCCTCGGCGGTTGCTGCCTCGGCCTCGCGGATCGCGGCGCCCTCTAGGGCGTTGGAGAGAGCTCGCACGTAGGCCCTGGCCGACGCCTCGAGGATGTCGGTTGCGACGCCCTGGCCAGTCGCCAACCGGCCGGCGGCGCGCAGCATCACCGTTACCTGGCCGAGGGCGTCCTCTCCCCCGGTCACTGCCTCGACCGTGTACTGGCGCAGCTCACACTCGGTGCCGGTCGCCTTCTGGATCGCGTGGAAGATCGCGTCGACCGGACCGTCGCCACTCGACTCGCCCACCACCTCCTCGCCCGAGGGCAGGGTGACCGCGATGCGGGCCAGCGGCTTGCGTCGCGAACCCGCCTCGACCTCGAACCAGGCCAGCTCGTGGGCGTCGGCGCGCTCGCGCATCTCGTCGGAGACGATCGCCTCCAGGTCGAGCGCAGTGACCTGCTTCTTGCGGTCCGCGATCTCCTTGAAGCGCTTGAAGGCGGCGTTGAGGGCGTTGCCCTCGATCTTGAAGCCGAGCTGCTCCAGCGCGTCGCGCAGCGCGTGGCGGCCGGAATGCTTGCCCAGCACGATCGAGTTCGACTCGAGGCCGACTTCGGTTGCGTCCATGATCTCGTAGGTCGTGCGCTCCTTCAGCACGCCGTCCTGGTGGATGCCGGACTCGTGGGCGAAGGCGTTGCGGCCGACCACCGCCTTGTTGGGCTGAACCGGGTAGCCGGTGAGGCGGGAGACCATGCGGCTGGTGCGGGCCAGCTCGCGGTTGTTCAGGCCGGTGGTCAAACCGTGCACGTCCTCCCTGGTCTTGATCAACATCGCGATCTCCTCCAGCGAGCAGTTGCCCGCGCGCTCGCCGATCCCGTTGACGGCGCACTCGACCTGGCGGGCACCGGCCAGCACACCGGCGTAGGAGTTGGCGACGGCCAACCCCAGGTCGTCGTGGCAGTGGACCGAGGTCTCGACCTCGCGCAGGTCCGGGACCAGCTCGTAGAGGCGGCGGAAGTACTCGACGTACTCCTCAGGGGTCGTATAGCCGACCGTGTCGGGGATGTTGACCACGGTCGCCCCCTCTTCGACCGCGATCGCGCAGACCTCGGCGGTGAACTCGACATCGGCGCGGGTGGCGTCCATCGGTGAGAACTCGACGTCGTCGCAGCAGGAGCGGGCCAGGGCAACGGCCGCCCGGGCCTGGCCTTTGACGTCCTCGCGGTCGGTTTGCAGCTGGTGCTCGATGTGGATGTCGGAGGTCGAGATGAAGGTGTGGATGCGCGGCCGGGTGGCGTCGCGGATCGCCCCCCAGGCGGCGTCGATGTCGGCCTTATGCGTACGGGCGAGGCCGCAGATCGTCGGGCCCTCGACTTGGCGCGAGATCGCCTCTACCGCCTCGAAGTCGCCCGGCGAGGTGATCGGGAAGCCGGCCTCGATCACGTCGACGCCGAGCCGCGCCAGCTGCTGGGCGATCTCGACCTTCTCGGCGGTGTTGAGCGAGATACCGGGCGACTGCTCGCCGTCGCGCAGCGTGGTGTCGAAGATGTGGACGCGGTTGGCGTCGGCTACGGGACTCATGGGACTTGCTACCTCCTTCTCCAGTTCCTTCGAATGACCTTGTCTCTCGCGGCTAACGCGCCGCCCAGCGCTATTCCCCCCGAAGGGGGAGGAGAAGGAGTAGCGACAGGCTGTCGAGCCGGTGCGTCATTCGTCGCTCCAGCTTAGCGTAGGCTGCGCCGATCGCAAGGCTCGATCGCACCACCGTCTTGGCGCTATTCGCGATGAGCATGAGTGTGCTTGTGATCGCCAACGACTTCTCCGCGGTCAACGTCGCCATCCCGACGATGGAGGAGGACTTCGACACTGGGGTCAACACGATCCAGTGGGTGGTCAACGCCTACGCCCTCACCTTTGGCGTGATGATCGTCACCGGCGGCCGGCTCGCCGACATGTTCGGGCGGCGCCGCGCGTTCTTCGTCGGCACGGCGATCTTCGCCTCGATGTCGGCGCTGGGCGGCGCCGCGCCGACGGAGACCTGGCTTATCGCCAGCCGGGTCGCGATGGGGATCGGCGGGGCATTGATGTGGCCGGCGATCCTCGGCATGACGTTCGCCCTGCTGCCAGCGGAGAAGGCCGGCCTCGCCGGCGGCATCATCCTCGGCGCCGCCGGCCTGGGCAACGCGATCGGGCCGCTGATCGGCGGCGTCCTCACCGATGCCCTGAGCTGGCGCTGGATCTTCTTCCTCAACGTGCCGATCGCGGCATTCGCCGTGCTCGTCACCTACTACCTGGTCAATGTGAAGGAGCCCGAAGTCGAGGAGCAGCGGATCGACTATCCGGGGATCGCGACGCTCTCCGTCGGCCTCGTCTCGTTGCTGGTCGCCCTCGACCAGGTTGACGACTGGGGCTGGGGCGATCCGCGGATTGTCGCGATGCTGGTGCTGGCCGCTGTCCTGATCGCCTCCTTCGTGCCGATCGAGCGCCGCGCTGGGATGAGCGCCCTGGTGCCCCGCACGGTGATGCGCAACGAGAGCTTCCGCGCCTCCTGCGTTGCGGTCACGCTGATGTCGGCGACCTTCTTCGCGGCGCTCCTCTACCTGCCGCAGTTCATGCAGAAGCACCTCGACTACTCGCCGCTGGAAGCGGGCGTCGGCGTTCTGCCCTTCCTCGCCACCTTTGCCCTCGTCTCCTTCATCGCCGGGCCGCTCTACAACCGGGTAGGGGCCAAGCCGCTGGCCGTCGTCGGAGCGGGTTGCATCGCCGTCGCCCCTTTTCTCTTCTCCCAGGTCAGCGAGGGCTCGGGCTACGGCGCCCTGGTTCCCGGCATGTTCGTGCTCGGCATCGGCATCGGCAGCTTCTACCCGACCGCGACCACCGCCGGCGTCACCTCGGTCGACGAATCGCAGAGCAGCCTCGCCGGCGGGATCCTCTACATGTGCCAGATCGCCGGTGGGGCGATCGGGCTCGGGCTCACCACCGCGGTCTTCTCCGCCCAGGACTCCTTTGTCGAAGGCATCCAGGCGGCCTTCCGCCTCGACGCGGGGCTATCGCTCCTCGGCTTCTTGGTCGCGCTCTTCTTCGTCGGCGGCCGGCTGGTACGAAGTCACTGAAAGAGGTCGTCGGTACCCGGCCCGCCAGCGAGCGTGTCCATTCCGGGACCGCCGCGCAAGATATCCCCACCCGCGTTGCCAACGAGGACGTCGGCGCCGCTGCCGCCGTAGAGCAGGTCGTTGCCGCGCCAGCCAATCAGACGATCGTCGCCGCTGCCGCCGATCAGCTTGTCGGTTCCACCTCCACCGAGCAGCAGGTCGTCGCCGGGGCCGCCGCGCATCGTCACCGGCACCGCGACGTGTTTGGCGACCTGTACGTGGTCGTCGCCCCCGCCAGCGTTGACTTCGAAGCCAGCGATCGCAGGAGCATCGCAGAGCAACTCGTTCGGGTTGTCTTCAGGGTGGGCGCAGACGGTCCCACCGATTTCAAGTTGCGCGACCGAGTCGATCACATACTGGCGTCCGTCCGGGCTGAGCCAGACCTTGATCACGTTGTCTTCGTCGCCGCCGGCGAGCAGCACCGTGTAGGTCTTTTCCGCGTGCGCGGCCGCGGGCAACAGGAGCCCCATGAGGACGAGCGAGATAAGTAGGAGCTTCTTCATGATCGAGTCGTCTCCGCCACCGAGCGGGTCGGAGCGTCTATGAGGGAAACAACACGACCTTGCCGACGTTGCGGCGCTCGGCGATGAACCTGTGTGCATCACCGGCCTGCTCAAAGGGGAACGCCTTGGCTACGACCGGCTGTAGGCGGCCGGCCTCAAGGTCGCTCATCAGCGGCTCGACGACACGATCGAGGTTGCCCTCGGTGTCCCACCACTTGAGCATGTTGAGGCCGAAGACGCCCTTGTTCTCGTTCATCACCATTAGGCTCTTCCACCAGGGCATCGTCGCCGTCGGCATCGCCGCCAGGCTCTTCAGCGTGACCGGAATGCTGCGCTTGCCCTCCTTCGAGTTCTCCGACAGCCCGTACATGACTAGGCGGCCGCCGGGACGCAGCAGCCGGTAGTCCTTGCGGAAGGAGGTCGGGCCGAGGGCGTCGATGACCAGGTCCACCCCCTCGCCCTCGGTGATCCGCATCACCTCGGCCTCGAAGTCGAGCGTGCGGTAGTCGATCGGGTGGTCGACTCCCTGAGCTTTGATCGCCTCGTGCTTGGACGCAGAGGCGGTGCCGAAAATCTCGGCGCCGGCGTTGCGGGCGATCTGCGTGGCCGAGATGCCGACGCCCCCAGCCGCGGCGTGGATCAGGACTCTGTCGCCCTCACGCAGGCTGCCCATCATGATCAACGCGGCGTAGGCGGTGCCGTAGTTGACCGGGAACGCGGCGCCCTGCTCGAAGCTGAGCTCATCTGGGAGTGGAAGTGCCTGCTCCGCCGGCACGGTGACCAACTCGGCCTGGCCGTTGAAGCGGGTGCCGGCGACGACGCGCTCCCCGACTTCGCGATCGGTAACTCCCTCACCGACCGACTCGATCTCACCCGCGACCTCGTAGCCGAGCACGCAGGGTGGCTTGGGCGCGTCGGGATAGAGGCCGACCCGCGCCATCGTGTCGGCGAAGTTGATCCCCGCCGCCTTGACCGCGATCCGCACCTCACCTGGGCCGACCGTCGGGTCGGGGCGCTCCTGCACCTGGAGCACGTCGTAGCCACCCGTCCCTGTCAGCACCACCGCCCTCACCGGGTGGAGCCTATCGATCCGTTATAGATCGATGGAGCGGCCGATCGAAAAGCCATCGAGCTCGAGGATCTTGTCGATCGTCTCCGCCCGCACCGGCGCGTCGGTGGTCAGCGCCATCACCGCCCGCTCCCCGTCCGCCTCGGCGCCGACCGCGGCGGAGATGATGTTGACCCCCTCCTCGCCGAACATCGTCCCCACCCGGCCGATCATTCCCGGCCGATCGGCATAGCGGAAGACCGCCAGGTGATCGGCGAACGGCAGGTAGAAGCTCTCGCCCCAGACCGAGACCAGGTAGGGCTCGTTGCGCGGGCCTACACCGGTGCCAGCGACCTCGACCCCCTCCTCGCCCGAACCCAGCCGCACCACGACCAGCTCGGTGAAGTCCTCCGAGCCGCTGTCCTTGGTCTCGACCAGCTCGATCCCGCGCTCTTCGGCCATCTGCGGCGCGTTGACCAGGTTGACCGGCTCCTCGGTGTGGCCGGAGAGAATGCCGACGAGGACGGCGATGCCGAGGAGGCGGGTGTCGTGGGCGGCGATGCGGCCGCGGAACTCGACTGTCACCCCGTCGACCGAGCCGTTGCCAAGCCCCTGGGCGAGGCGACCCAGCTTTTCGCAAAGCGGTACGAACGGCGCCAGCGCCTCCATCTCCTCCGGCCGCACCGCGGCGATGTTGACCGCGTTGGTGACGACGCCGCCGCTAAGCGCGGCGATCACTTGTTCGGCCGTGACGATGCCCGCTCTGTCCTGGGCCTCAGCGGTGGAGGCACCCAGATGTGGCGTGACGACGACGTCGTCGCGGGCGAAGAGTGGGTGCTCGGTGAAGGGCTCGGACGGGAAGACGTCGAGCGCGGCGCCGGCGAGCTTGCCCGACTCGAGCCCGGCCTGCACGGCGTCGAGATCGACGAGCTCGCCGCGGGCGCAGTTGACGACGCGTGCGCCGTCCTTCATCTGCGCGATCGCCTCGGCGTCGATCAGGTCGATCGTCTCCGGCGTCTTCGGCACATGCAGGGTGACGATGTCGGCGCGCCCGAGCAGGTCATGGATCTCATCGACACCCTCGACGCCGAGCTCGCGAAAGCGCTCAGCGGAGACGAACTTGTCGAAGGCGACGACGTCCATCTCGAAACCCTGCGCCCGCTTGGCGACGAGCTGGCCGATGCGGCCGAAACCGATCACGCCGAGGGTCTTGCCGTAGAGCTCGGCTCCCTTGAACTTCGGCCGCTCCCAGGCGCCACCGGTAAGCGAGGCGTGCGCCCGCGCCACGTTGCGGCAGAGGGCAAGCATCAGCGCCAGCGTGTGCTCGGCGGCGGCGACCGAGTTCGATTCGGGGGCGTTGGCGACGACGATGCCGCGCCGGGTCGCGGCGGGAATGTCGACGTTGTCGACGCCGGTGCCGGCACGACCGATCACTTTGAGGCGCTCGGCCCGCTCGATCAGCTCCGGCGTCACCTGGGTCGCGGAGCGGACGAGGATCGCGTCGTACTCACCGATCGCATCCTGCAGCTCATCCTCGGACATCTCCAGGCCGAGGTCGACGTCGAAGCTTTCGCGCAGCATCTCAACCCCCGAGTCGGCGATCTTCTCCTTGACGAGGACCTTCATCGCGTCATCTCGGGCACGTTCTCGATCATCCAATCGATGCAGGCGGTCAGCGCTTCGACGTCGGCCGGCTCGACCGCCGGGAACATGCCGACGCGGAGCTGGTTGCGGCCCAGCTTGCGGTAGGGCTCGATGTCGACGATGCCGTTGGCGCGCAGGGTCGCCGCCAGCGCGGCGGCGTCGATCGAGTCGGCGAAATCAACCGTGCCGACCACCGGCGAGCGCTTGGCGGGATCGGCGACGAAGGGAGTGGCGAAATCGGCCTCCCCGGCCCAGCCGTAGAGGTGGCCCGACGAAGCGCCGGTGCGCTGCACGCACCACTCCAGCCCGCCGCCACCGAGCATCCACTCGACCTGATCGGCGAGCAGCAGCAGGGTCGCCACCGCCGGCGTGTTGTAGGTCTGCTCCTTGCGCGAGTTCTCGAGCGCCGTCTGCAACGAGAGGAAGGCCGGCTGCCAGCGGTCGGTTGCACCGTCGAGCTGCTCGATCCGCTCGATCGCCGCCGGGCTCAACAGCGCCAGCCAGAGGCCGCCGTCGGCGCCGAAGGCCTTCTGCGGGGCGAAGTAGTAGGCGTCGACCTGAGTGGCGTCGAGAGGCAGACCGCCGGCACCCGAGGTGCCGTCGACCAACACCAGCGCGTCGCCCGCCCCCTCCGGCCTGCGGACGTCGACCATGACCCCGGTCGAGGTCTCGTTGTGCGCCCAGGCGATCGCGTCGGCAGCGGGGTCGGCGACCGGCGTGGGCGCGTCGCCAGGCTCCGCCTCGACCAAGATCGGCTCCTCGAGGAAGGGCGCGGCCGCGGTCGCCTTGGCGAACTTCTGTGAGAACTCGCCGTAGCTGAGGTGGAGCGCGCGGCTGCGGACCAGCCAGGCGGCCGCAGCCTCCCAAAAGGCCGTCGTACCGCCGTTGCCGAGCGCCACCTCGTAGCCGTCGGGCAGCGAGAACAACTCGCCGAGGCCGCTGCGGATCCGGCCGACCAGGTCACGGACCGGTGCCTGACGGTGCGAGGTGCCCATCACCTCGGCGCGCCCGGCCAGCGCCGCGAGCGCCTCCGGGCGGACCTTCGAGGGGCCGCAGCCGAAGCGTCCGTCGGCGGGCTTGAGAGTTGCGGGAATCTGGACCGAGGTCGAGGCGGGCATCGGGCGGCCAAGGTTATTAGGATGGGCGGCGATGGCGGAGACGGGCGAGAACGGGGCGGTGAAAGGCGACGGCTACGCGGTCGCCAACCTCTCCGACCTCGGCGAGGGCTATGGCTTCCGCAAGATCCGCAAGGGTCTGGGCGTGACGGCCTTCGGTGCCAACGCGATCGTCATCCCGCCCTCCTATGAGACCGGTCGCCACCTGCACGAGGAGCAGGAGGAGCTTTACTTCCTGCACAGCGGTCGCATCGCGATCGAGTTCGGCGACGGCACCAGCCACGAGCTCGAGCCGGGCGGCCTCGCCTGGGTCGACGCGCCAACCGTGCGCAAGATCCGCAACCTGAGCGACTCCGAGGACGCCGTCTACGTCGTCGTTGGCGGCAAGGATGGCTACGTCGGCCGCGACGGCAAACTGCCGCCGGGCGAGGAGTCTCGCTTCGGCGGCGACGATCCTCCTGACGCTTAGCGACTGAGCCGGAAGCGCCCGTGAACCGGGAGGCGGTGTGCCTCTCCGGGAATGTCGCGAAGCGGCGATATGCAATCTGGTCACTGCGCGGCGTCAGCCGCGCTCAGCCATCGTCGCTAAGCGCGCGGAGCGCGCGTGCGACATCAATTCACGGAGAGGCACACCGCCTCCCGGCCTACGAACCCCTCAGAACTCGGTGTCGATCCAGGGCATCATGCCGCGGAGGTCTTTGCCGACCTTCTCGACTTCATGGTCAGCGCCCTCCTCGCGCATACGTGAAAGGTTCTCGCCGCCGGCGCGGTTCTCGGCGATCCACTCTTTGGCGAACTCACCTGACTGGATCTCGCCGAGGATCTGCTTCATCGCCGCCCGCGACTCCTCGCCGATGACGCGCTTGCCGCGGGTCATGTCGCCGTACTCGGCAGTGTTGGAGATCGAGTAGCGCATCCCCTGAATCCCCTTCTCGTACATCAGGTCGGCGATCAGCTTGAGCTCGTGCAGGCACTCGAAGTAGGCGAGGCGCGGGTCGTAGCCGGCCTCGACCAGGGTCTCGAAGCCGGCGCGGACCAACTCCGAGGCGCCGCCGCAGAGGACTGCCTGCTCACCGAAGAGGTCGGTCTCACACTCGTCCTTGAAGGTCGTCTCGATGATCGCGGCGCGGCCACCGCCAATGCCGGCGGCGTAGGCGAGGACGAGGTCGTGGGCGTTGCCGCTGGTGTCCTGGTGGACAGCCATCAGACAGGGCACACCGGTCCCTTCCTCGTACTGGCGGCGGACCAGGTGACCGGGACCCTTGGGGGCGACCATGCCGATGTCGACGCCGGGCGGGGGGACGATCTGCTCGAAGTGGATCGCGAAGCCGTGGGCGAAGAGGAGCAGGTTGCCGGCGGCGATCCCGTCCGAGATCTCCGCCTCCCAGACCTCGGCCTGTTTCTCGTCGGGAAGCAGCACCATGACCACATCGCCACGACTGGCCGCTTCCGGGATGTCGAGCACCTCGAGTCCCGCGCCTTCGGCTTTGGCGCGACTGGAGGAATCGGGGCGCAGGCCGACGACGACGTCGACGCCGGAGTCCTTCAAGTTGAGGGCATGGGCGTGGCCCTGCGAGCCGTAGCCGAGGATGGCGACGGTCTTCCCCTCCAGCTTGGAGAGGTCGGCGTCCTTGTCATAGAAGATGTCGTCGGTTTTCATGGCTGAGCAGGCTAACGGAGGGCGCGCCGCAGGAGCTTGCCCGAGGGGGTGCGCGGCAGCGCCGCCGCGAGCTCAACCCGCTTCGGCACCTTGAACCCGGCCAGCGACTCGGCGCAGTGGCGACGCAACTCGTCTGGGGTCGCTGCGGAGCCATCGCGAAGGACGACGACGGCGGTCACCGCCTGCTGCCACTCGGGGTCCTCGCGACCGACCACGGCGGCGTCGGCGACCTCTGGGTGGCGCAGCAGCACCTGCTCGACTTCGGCGGGGACGACGTTCTCGCCGCCGCTGACGATCATGTCGTCGATCCGGTCCTCGACGTAGAGGAAGCCCTCCTCGTCGATCCGCCCGAGGTCGCCGGTGTGCAGCCAGCCGTCGGAATCGACCCGGCTCGGTGCCACGGTCGGCCCCTGGACGAGGATCTCGCCGTCGCTAATCCGCAAATGGGTGGTGAGGAGGGGCCGGCCGGCTGAGCCAAGCTTGCGCCGCGCCTCGGCTGGCGCCAACGTCGTCACCTGCGAGCAGGCCTCGGTCAGGCCGTAGGTCTGGACCACCGTTGCGCCGCGGCCGATCGCCTCTTCGAGCGGCGCCTCCGGCACCGGCCCGCCGCCGACGAGGATCGTGCGCGGCCCCGAGAGGTCGGCGCCTGCCTCCAGCAGTCGGGTCAGCATCGTCGTCACCAGGGAGACGACGGAGATGTCGTCCGCTTCGAGCGAGGCGGCTACCCGGTCGACGTCGAAGCCGTCGTGCAGGACCGCCGTCGTGCCGTAGATCACCGAGCGCATCACGATGCTCAAGCCGGAGATATGGCTGAGCGGCAGGCAGCAGAGCCAGCGGTCGGTCGGCTCGACGCCAATGTTGAAGCCGGAGCCGACCGCGCTCCAGAGGAAGTTGCCGTAGGTCAGCTCGACCGGGTCGGGCGCGCCGGTGCTGCCGCTGGTCAGCACCCGGCAGCACGGGGCGTCCATGTCGTGCTCGCCGAGCAAGGGCAGGTCGGCCTCGGTCTGGGTCAGCTCGCCGGGGTCGCTGAGGTCTACGTTCGGCTCCTCAGCCGCGATCACAGCGGCACGCTCGGCGGCGGTCAGGCGGGGACTGAGCGGCAACAGCACCGCACCCACCTTCATCAGCGCGTGAACGAGGACGACTTGCTCGCGGCGTGGCTCCATCGTCAGCGCGGCGATCGAACCGCGGCGCACTCCGTGCGCCTCGAGGCGGCGCGCCACCCAGGTCGCCTCGGCCTCGAGCTCGGCATAGGTCACCTCCGCGTCGTCCGCAATCAGGGCGGTGCGGTCGGGACAGCTTTGCGATCTCTGGGCGAGCCAGTCGTCGAGCTTCATCGGCGGGATATCGTGCGCATCATGCCCCAACGCCACAAGGAAGCTCCGCCCGAAGAGGATCTCTACGCGCCGATCGAGTGGGAGGCCGCCGCCGAGTACGACGACATCCGCTACGAGAAGGCCGACGGGATAGCCAAGATCACGATCGACCGGCCGGAGGTGCTGAACGCGTTCCGTCCGCAGACGCTGATCGATATCTCCGCCGCGCTGGAGCTGGCCCGCGAGGACACCGAGGTCGGCGTGATCGTTCTCGCCGGGCAGGGCGAGAAGGCATTCTGCTCGGGCGGGGACCAGACGGTTCGCGGCGACAGCGGCTACGTCGCCGAGGGTGCCTCGCTCGGTCGCTTCCACGTCACCGACCTGCAGGTGCAGATGCGACGGCTACCGAAGCCGGTGGTGGCGATGGTGGCCGGCTATGCCGTCGGCGGTGGCCACGTCCTGCACGTCTGCTGCGATCTAACGATCGCGGCGGACAACGCCCGCTTCGGCCAGACTGGGCCACGGGTCGGCTCCTGGGATGGTGGCTTCGGCGCCTCCCTGTTGCGCGACCTCGTCGGGACCAAGAAGGCCAAGGAGTTCTGGCTGCTCTGCCGCCTGTATGACGCCGAGGAGGCTCTGGAGATGGGCCTGGTAAATGCGGTCGTCCCGCTAGAGCGGCTCGAGCAGGAGACGGTTGGCTGGTGCCGGGAGATGCTCGCGCTCTCGCCCTTTGCCCTGCGCTTGGTCAAGGCCAGCTTCAATGCGCACGAGGACGGCTACGCCGGGATCCAGCAGCTGGCCCACGACGCCAACTTGCTCTTCTACGGGAGCGAGGAGGCGCGCGAGGGTCGCGAGGCGTTCAAGGAGAATCGCCAGCCCGACTTCTCCAACTTCCCGAGACGCCCATGAGGATCTGGCTGATGGCGGCACGGCCGCGGACCCTGCCGGCGGCGATCGCGCCGGTCCTCGTCGGCACCGCCGCTGCGGTCGAATGGGTCGGTGAGCTCCCCCGGCCGGGGGCGTTCGTGGCGGCGCTGATCGGCTCGATCTTCATCCAGATCGGCACCAACCTCGCCAACGACTACTCGGATGCCAAGCGCGGCGCCGACACGGTCGACCGACTGGGGCCCGTGCGCGTCACCTCCGCCGGGCTAGTCACGCCGCAACGGGTCCTCGTCGCCACCTGGGTGGCGTTCGCCATCGCCGTCGCCTGCGGCATCTACCTGACCGTCGTCGCCGGGATCGTCATCCTGCTGATCGGCGCTGTCTCGATCGCCGCCGGTGTCCTCTACACCGGGGGGCCGCGTCCCTACGGCTACGCCGGCTTGGGCGAGCTCTTCGTCTTCCTCTTCTTTGGCCTGGTCGCCGTCAACGGCTCCTATTACGTCCAGGTCGAGCGGCTCGATGCACTGCCGCTGGGGCTCTCGATTGCGGTCGGCTTTCTCGCCACCGCGATCCTCGTCGTCAACAACGTGCGCGACGTCGAGACGGACCGGCGGGCCGGCAAGAACACGCTCGCGGTGCGGGTGGGACGCAAGCAGGCGGTCGTCCTGTACCGGCTGCTGGTGCTCGGCGCCTTCGTCGTCCTGCCGATCTCGCTGGTCGGGGCCGACGCGAGCCTGCTGCCGTTGATCGGCCTGCTCTCGCTGCCGCTGGCGATCGGACCGCTGCGCACGATGAGCAACCGCACCGATGGCCCGTCGTTGAACGCCGCCCTAGCGGGGACCGGCGCCCTACTCGGTGCCTTCAGCCTGCTCGTCTCAGCGGGTCTACTAATCGCCGCCTGAGGCTGCATCTACCGTCGCTATGCGGTGGTCAACGCGGTTTCGGGATGCTGTCGGGGTGCGCATCGCGTCCGTAGAGGCCATTCCATACGCGCTTCCCTTCCGTGAGCCGTACGTGACGGCAACCGGCACGCTGACCCGACGCGAGATGGTGCTGCTGCGCCTGCGCTCGGACGACGGCCTCGAGGGGCTGGGCGAAGCGGTGCCCCTCTCGTTACGCGGCGGGGCGCCGCTCGACCAGGTCGTCGAGGAGCTGCAACGGCTCGGTGGGCGCGAGACCCTGGACGAGATGAGCCTCAACAGCGGGGCGCTCGCCCTCTCGGCGCCGGCCCGCTGCGCCGCGC